>DASXAI010000563.1:0-10546 GCA_036406775.1 Acidimicrobiales bacterium | reverse complement strand
ATCGACGGCAGGCCGATGGGCGCCAGGACCGCGCCGGTGAGGGCGACGAGATCGCTCGGCGCCAGCTCGAGCTCGAGGCCGCGCCGTCCACCGCTCACGAAGATCGTGGGCAGCGGCCGCGCCGACTCGTCGACCACGGTCGGGAGGCGGCGGCGCTGGCCGAGCGGGCTGATGCCGCCCACCACGTACCCGGTGGCGCGCTCGGCGTCACGCTGGTCGGCCATGACGGCTCGCTTGCCGCCGATGGCGTTGGCGACGGCCTTCAGGTCACACTCGCCACCGACGGGCACGACCGCCACCGCCAGCGCGCCGTCCACCGCCACGACGAGCGTCTTGAACACGCGCGTGGGCTCGACGCCCATCGCCTCGGCCGCGGCCAGTCCGTACCTTCGGCCGTCGCCGGCTGTCACGTCGAACTCGTGCACGCTGACGGCCACGCCCGCTCGCCGAGCCGCCGAGACGGCGGGCGTGCCCTTGCCGCTCACGCCGAAGGAAGGACCGACATCGAGGAGATGGCTTCGACGCCGGGGATGTGGAGCATGTGCGGCAGCTCGCCGCGGCCGACGGGCCACACGCCCAACTGCCCGGTGGAGTCGATGAACAGCAGGAGCCGGCCGTCGGGCGAGAAGCTGAACGGCAGCGAGTGGATGCCGCCGTAGAAGGACCCGATGATGGGATGGTCGACGGCGATGCCTTCGTTGACGAGGTCGTAGACGACGAGGTGCGGCGTCTGGCCCGAGTACTGCAGGTGGGCCAGCCAGTGGCCGTCGGGCGACAGCGCGTCCGAGGCCGTGAAGGCGTAGTAGTAGCCGTTGAAGAGCTCCTCGGCCGGCGTCGGCACGGGTCGGGCGTCCCCGGTCACACGATCGACCACGGCGAGGTGGCACTCGAGGCCGGACGAGCACGCCATGTCGAGGAAGGCGGTCGGTGTCACGACCACGGGCACGCGCGGCCAGACGTGTTCGATCGCCAACGTCTGGCCGTCGATCGTGGCGCGGTAGAGGCCATCCGGTCCGCCGAGGAGCAGCGCGCCCGGGCCGTCGGCGGCGAGAAGCGTGCTGAACTTGGGCAGCGCCACTGGTCCCGCCGTCACCGTGCCGTCGACGCGGACACGGCGCACGGTGATCCCGTCGGGGCCGCCTTCGTGCCACACCCACACCTCGTCCGGCTCGGTCGCCGGCGCCGCCTGGGGCGACAGCGAACCACCGTCGCTGGAGTCTTCCCACGTGGCGATCGACTGCGGCGTCGACGCCGGCCCGTCAGCCAGCGCGTACACGTCGCTCTGATCGCCTCGCGCCGACGACAGGACGACACCACCCTGGCGGCCGAGCGCCATCCACGGGCCGCCCGGTCGCTCGAGCAGCCGGCGCTCCACCGTGCCGGTGCCGAGGTCGACGCGTGCGACCTCGTCGCTGCGCACGCCGAGGTAGACGACGACGCCGTCGGCCTCCGGCTCCAGCGGTCGGCCGGCCGAGGTGCTCGAGTACACCGACGTCGTCGTGGTCGGCGCGGCCGCGGTCGATGAGGTCGACGGCGTCACGGTGGTGGGCGGGGCCGTCGTGGGGGGAACCGTGGTCGTTGGTGCCGTCGTACCCCCGCCTTGGCCACCCACGACGAAGACGCCCACGACCACGGCCGCCACGGCCACCACGGCGACCGGTGCCAGCCATCGACGGCGGGGCGAGCCGAGGGACACGTCGGCGGCCGGGCCGAGGGCGCCGCTCTCGAGCCCTTCGAACTTCAGGTTCCCGGTGGCAGTGCCGCACGCCGGGCAGTAGACGGCCTCGTCCGGAACGCCCGCGCCGCACTGGTGGCATCGCTGCCCGGACCGCCCCACGACCTCGACCGTAGTGGCGTTAAGGACGGTGCCCGGGTGCACCCCGCACCTACACTCGCCCGCGGTGGGACGTTCCGTGCACCAAGGGGCCTGCCCGCTCGACTGTCCCGACACGTGCGCCTGGCAGGTCACGGTCGAAGACGGCCGGGCCGTCGCCCTCCGCGGCGACAAGCGCCATCCGTTCACCCGCGGCGGGCTGTGCGGCAAGGTGGGCCACTACATCGACGCCGTCTACGGACCCGACCGGCTGCTCCGGCCCATGCTCCGCGTCGGACCGAAGGGCACCGGCCCCGAGGCCTTCCGGCCCGCCGGCTGGGACGAGGCCATCGAGGCGGCCGCCGCCGGCATCCGGACCGCGATCGACCGCCACGGGCCCGAGGCCGTCCTGCCCTACCACTACGCCGGCACGCTCGGGGTGCTGCAAGCGTGGTCGCTCGGCAACCGCCTGTTCGCCCATGTCGGCGCCTCCCGGCTCGGCTACACGATCTGCACCGGCGCCGCCACCGCCGCCCTCGCCTCCATCTACGGCGCCAAAGTGGGCGTCGAACCGGAGTCGATCGCCCGCGCCCGGCTGGTCGTCCTCTGGGGCACCAACCTGCTGGCCACCAACGTGCACCAATGGGCGTTCGTCGGCGAGGCCCAACGGGCGGGTGCTCACGTCGTGTGCATCGACCCGATCCGCACGCCTACCGCCGATCGCTGCGACGAGCACCTCGCGCCGCGTCCCGGCACCGACGCCGCTCTCGCCCTCGGGCTCATGCGCGTCATCCTCGATTGCGGTGGCGTCGATCGGGAGTGGGTCACCCGCTACGCCACTGGCTGGGAGGACCTCGAGGCGCGCCTGGCCGAGTGGCCGGTGGCCCGGGCGGCGGCGATCACCGGCGTGCCGGCCGCCGCCATCGAGCGGCTGGGGGAGCGCATCGCCACCACCCGGCCGACGGCGATCCGCGCCGGCCTCGGGCTGCAGCGCCACGCCGGCGCCGGTCAGGCCGTGCGAGCCGTCATGGCCATCCCCCTCCTCACCGGCGACTTCCGCTACCCGGGCGGCGGGGCGCTGTGCTCGGGAAGCGGCCACCACCGTCTCGACAGCGCGATGGCGGGCGCGCCGCCCGATCTGCCGCTGCGGCCGGCCCGCACGCTCAACATGTCGCGCCTGGCCGAGGTCCTCACGGCGCCGCTCGACCCGCCGGTCACGGCGCTGGTCGTGTACAACGCCAACCCGGCGGCGACGGTGCCGGATCAGGATCGACTCGTCGCCGGCCTGGGGCGCCCCGACCTCCACATCACCGTGCTCGAGCAACGCTGGACCGACACGTGCGACTGGGCCGATGTGGTGCTGCCGGCCACGATGCAGTTCGAGCACCTCGACGTCCTGCCGGCCTACGGGCACCACTACGTCAGCCTCAACCGGCCCGCCATCGCACCGGTGGGGGAGGCCCTTCCCAACACCGAGATCTTCCGGCGACTGGCCGCCGCCCTCGACCTCCACCATCCGCGCCTCCACGACGACGACGACACCCTCGTCGACCAGGTCCTCGCCGGCAGCGGTGTCGACACGGAGACGCTCGAGGCCCAGGGTTGGGTGCGGGGCACAGGCATCGAG
This sequence comes from Acidimicrobiales bacterium, assembly GCA_036406775.1. Taxonomy (GTDB): domain Bacteria; phylum Actinomycetota; class Acidimicrobiia; order Acidimicrobiales; family Ilumatobacteraceae; genus DASXAI01. Next base: position 7,106 of record DASXAI010000563.1, on the reverse strand, counting down.
CCCGGCGATGCGCCCTTTGCCAAGGGCGGCTTCCCCACGCGCGACGGGCGGGCCCATCTGGTCGACCCCCCCTTGGCGCGCCTCGGGCTCGATCCGCTCGTGGGATACGAGCCGCCGGCGGAGGTACTCGACGCGGAGCTCGCCACGCGGTTTCCTCTCGCGCTGGTGTCGCCCGCCGCCCGCTTCTTCCTCAACTCGACCTTCGGCTCGGTCGCATGGCACCGCGCCAAGATGGGTGAGCCGCGGATCCACCTCCACCCCGACGACGCGGCGGTTCGCGGCCTGAGCGACGGCGACGCTGCCCGCGTCTACAACGACCGCGGCTCGTTCGACGCCATCGTGGCCGTCGACTCCGCCGCCCAGCCGGGCGTGGCCTTCACGTTCAAGGCCTACTGGGCGAGCCGCAGCCCTGGCGGTCGCACCGTGAACGCCACTACGGCGGTCCGCGACGCCGACTTCGGCGGATCGCCCACCTTCCACGACAACCGGGTCGAGGTCGAGCCGCTCCCGGCCTGAACGATGAGCACGATCCGCCTCCCGACGGCGTGCGTCGTCGTGCTCGTGGGGCCGTCAGGCTCGGGCAAAACGACGTGGGCGGCGGCCCACTTCCGGCCCAGTCAGCTCGTGTCGACCGACGCCCTGCGGGCGCTCGTCGGCGAGGGAGAGCACGATCAACGGGCCGGCACTGACGCCTTCGCCGTCCTCGACGACGTGCTCGAGCGGCGCTTGAAGCGGGGGCTGCTCACCGTGATCGACAGCCTCGGCCTCGAGGAGCGACGACGGCGCGACTGGGTCGCCCGGGCCCGCCGCCACGGCATGGCGTGCCACGCGGTGATCTTCCCGACCACGGCCGAGGCGTGCCGCCGCCGTAACCGGGAGCGGGACCGGCCCGTGCCCGCCAAGGTGCTGAGCGCGCAGCTGCGAGCCTTCGACGCGGCGCGCGCCAGCCTCGCCGACGAAGGCTTCGACGGCGTGCACGAGCCCGGGCCTGTCGTTCTCACGCCACCTGAACTCGTCGGCGCGCCCGAGGCGGCCGCCCGCCAACGGGAGGACCCGATGCCCCTGTCCTTCGGTCTCCAGATCCCGTCCTACACCTGGGGTGGGGGAGCGGCCGAGCTGGCGCCTCGGCTCGGAGCCATCGCCGCCGCCGCCGAGGACGCCGGCTTCCAGAGCCTGTGGGTGATGGACCACATGCTGCAGATCCCGTTCATCGGGCGCGAGTGGCTCGAGATGATGGAGAGCTACACGACGCTCGGCTTCCTCGCTGCTCGCACCAGCCGGATCCGGCTCGGCACGATGGTCACCGGCATCACGTACCGCAACCCGGCGCACCTCGGGAAGATCGTGGCGACCCTCGACGTGCTCTCGGGCGGCCGCGCCATGTGCGGCCTCGGGGCGGCGTGGTTCGAGCGCGAGCACCGCGCCTACGGCTGGTCGTTCCCGCCGTTGAAGGACCGCTACGCCACGTTGGAGGACGCCCTCCAGCTCCTCCCCCTCCTGTGGGGGCCGGGCGCACCGGCCTTCGAGGGCCGCACGATCCGCCTGGCCGAGGCGATCTGCTACCCGCGGCCACTCCAGGACCACGTCCCGATCCTCGTGGGCGGCCAGGGCGAGCGGCGCACGCTGCGGCTCGTGGCGCGCTACGCCGACGCCTGCAATCTGCGGGGCGACCCGGCCACCGTGCGGCGCAAGCTGGCGGTACTGGCTCGGCACTGTGCCGACGTCGACCGCGACCCGACGACGGTGCAGGTGACGCACCTGTCGACGGCGCTCGCCGGGCCGGACCAGGAGACGGTCGAGCAGCTCGTCGCGTCCCTGCGACCGTCGGGCACCTCACCCGAGGCGTACCGGACGTGGGCCAACGCCGCCACCGTCGACGACCACATCGGCCGGTTCCGGGAACTGGCCGAAGCGGGCGTCCACCACGCCGTGGTGAGCCTGCCCGATCTCGACACGCCCGAGCCGGTCGAGCGCTTCGGCGCCGTGATCGCCGCCTTCACATGAGCAGGCGCTTCGAGTCCACCTGGGTCGATGACGCGTTGTCCTCGGCGCGGGTCGGCCGGCTGGCGACCGTCGGCGACGACGGCGCCGTGCACCTGGTGCCGTTCTGCTTCGCCGTCGTGACGGGCCTCATCGTGAGCGCGGTCGACCACAAACCGAAGCGCACCGTGCGGCTCCAGCGCCTGCGCGACATCGAGTCGTCGGGCCGGGCGACGGTGCTCGTCGACCACTACGAGGACGACTGGTCGCGCCTGTGGTGGATCCGCGTCGTGGGGCGGGCCGCCGTGCACGAGCGGGGGAGTGACGTCGACGTGGCCGGGCGCCGGGCGCTGGTGCACAAGTACACGCAGTACGCGACACAGGAGCCGGCCGGCCCGGTCTACTCGATCGCTATCGACGAGGTGTCGGCCTGGCGAGGCGCCCCGTAGCCACGCCCCAGGCCTGCTGGGTGCGGGCGAGCGGGTCCACCTCGACCGCGACATCGTGCAACCCGACGGTGCGCAGAAGATCGGGAAGGCACGACTCCGGGCGCCGTTGGATGTCCTCCACCAAGAGGACGCCCCCGACGGCGAGCTGGCCCGCCATCCACGCCGTCGCCTCCTCCGGGCACGGCACCCGGCTCAGGAGAAACCGCGCGTACACGACGTCATAGCGCCGTCGCTCGACGCCGACCGGCCCCACTTCGGTCACGCGGAACACCTCGTCGCTGACCCCGTTGGCCGTCACCGTCCCGTCCGCCACCAGCAGGGCGCCGTGCCGCGGCGCCACGACCGTGCCATCGGGCTCCAGGCGCCCGAGCCCGGCGCTGAGGCCCAAGACGTGGAGGAATCGAGCTGGGAAGGCCACGCCGAGTCGTCCGAACAGCGCCCGCGTCGCCGGCGGCAGCATTGGCGCCCGCACGCGTCGCTCGAGGTCGGCGCGGCCTCCCCAGGCCACGTAGTCCGTCATCGTCACCGGACAGGACTACGCCGCCACCCCCCGTCCCGGTTCACCCTCGCCCTGCGTTTGCACCTCCGGGCAACTTTACATAACGAGGATTATGGGCGTTGGCGGCAAGGGGGCCGGGAGGCGGGCCGGGAACGACGCCGCCGACAACGGCGTCCCGAAGGCCCGGCCGCCCGCCCCAGAATCCGCGACGGCCTCTGTACCGCTGCGGTCCATTCGCCGTCGCAGATCTCGCCGCCGCCCGCTGGTCCCGCCCGCCGAAATCCGACTGGATCGGAACGAGTCGGCCAGGTGCTCGAATTCCGCACCATCAGCCGACTCACGCCGAAGGAGTCGGCCCCGGCCGGTTTCGTGAAGTTGACGAAACTAGAGCTCGATCGACACCGTGTCGCGCCACTGGCGCAGGACGAGGTACCGCCCCTTGAGCGCACCCCGTTCCCACTTGCCGAAGCCGAGGCTCGTGCCCTCGTGGCCCTCGGCGGCGCGCAGGAGCTTGATGTGCTCGAGCCCGTCCTTGATGCCCGAACGGGTCAGCTCTGGTGCGCGGGCGATGCCCTCGGCGACGAGCTGGCCCATGTCGTACCCGAACGCGAGGCCGCCCACGCGCCGGCGGTCGTCGCCGAGCGACTGGCGCAGCGAGCGCAGCAACTCGTTGTCGTCGGAGTACATGTCGGGGTAGGCCCACCCGTCGATGTCGCGGGCGTACTCCGGATCGGCGCCGCGCATGCCGGCCGCGTTCATGATGCGCGGGACGTCCCACCCGAGCGCGGTGCGGGCCCGGGCCACCTCCCGACCGGCCCAACCGAGGCCCATGTACACGAGGCCGTCGACTCCTTGGTCGAGCAAGGCCGCCACCTCGGCCGTCACATCCGTGGCGAGCGGCGCGATCGCCATGCGCGTCGACACGTTGACGTCGAGCAGCTCGCACTCCTCGGCGAGGAAGTCGACATGGCGGCGGCCGATGGGCGAGCGGTCGTACAGCACGCCGACGCGCCGCAGGCCGTGAGCAGCCAGGTACCGCGCCATCAGGATCGACTCGTCCTCGTGCGAGCCGACCTGGAGGTGGAACATCCACTCGCTGCGGGCCCGCTCCGACGCCGACCAGTTGATCATCGGCATCTGGAACCGGTCGGCGAGGGGCGTGGCGACGATGGCGTTGTCACCAGTGCCCGGGCCGACGATCAGCAGCACACCCTGGGCCACGAGGGCGGCCGTCGCCTGCTCCACCGCGAACGCGGTGCCGCTCGGCAGCCCTATGCCCTCCTCGTGGACGAACTCGACGGGCCGGTCGAGCCGCCCCTCCCCCGTCACCTTGTCCACAGCCAGCTGCATGTCCAGCTCGAGCTGCTTGTAGACGGCGCCCCTGTCGCCGCTGGCGGCGGCGTCACGCGAACCCACACCGTCGTCGATGATCCCGATACGGATGGCCGACGTCACCAGTCGTACAACCCCTTCGCTCGGCAGAAGTCCTGCGCCTCGACGTTGGCGCCGTCCAACGCCGACGCGTCGGGCGACGTGGCCAGCCACGCCACGACGGCGCCGATGGCCTCGGGCGGCGCGCCGAGCGACGAGTCCATGCCGTCGTCGGCCGTCGTCAACTGATTGCGTTCGGTGCGCACGTATCCCGGGTTGATGTTGAAGGCCCGGATGCCCCGGCTCCCGAACTCGGCCCGCACGTGGCCGACGAGCCGATGCCCGGCCGCCTTACCGATGGCGTACCCGAGACCCCAGCCGCCCTGCCCCGGCGGGCCCGGCGGGTCGGTGTAGCCGGCGCCCGAGCCCATCGTCATGATCGTGCCGGCGCCCCGCTCGAGCATGCCCGGGAGCACCATGCGGGTGATCACCAGTTGGGCCAGCACGTGGGCCTCGAGGAACTTCTCGTAGGCGTCGAACGGTGTGTCGAGGATGCCGTCCATGAGCCCGGGCCCGACGTAGCGCCCGTTGTGCAGGACGAGGTCGACGCCGCCCCACCGCTCGAGGATCGTCGCCGTCCCCGCCCCGACCGACGCCCGATCGACGAGATCCATCGGCACGATCAACGCGCGCTGGCCGGCGTCCTCGATCAACTGCGCGGTCTCGTGCAGCGACCCCGGCAATGGTCGCGTATCGGACTTGCGGACCGTCACGGAGTGCTCGCGGACCTCTCCCGTCTGCACGGTGCGGGCCGCGATGGCGACATCGAAGCCGGCGCCCGCCAACGCCACCGCACACGCCTTACCGATCCCCCGGCTCGCCCCCGTCACCAGCGCGATGCTCGAACCCATCGCCGGTTGCCTAGCACCGCGCGTCACCACGCGGCCAACTGATGTCAGACATCACGGTCGCAGAGCGGCCGGGCGGCGTCGAGCAACCAGTCGAGCGCGCTCCTCACCTCCCGCGCCGTCGGCCGGCCGGCGAGATCCCGCTCGACGTCCTGTACCGCGCACGCCAGCACGTACACGTCGTCGCGCAGCCGGTCGAGCCGCTCGCGTGTCACGATCAGCTCGTCGTCGCCGAGCCGCAGCTCCTGGTGGCGCCGGCGGGCTTGGTAGTCCATCTGGCGGCAACTGTCGCGGCAATACCGGCGGGGCCGTCCGGTGACCGCTCGCTCGGGCAGCGCTCGCCGGCACCACGCGCACCGCTCCCCCGCCGCCGCCCCCGCCGGTTGTTTCGTGAACTTCACGAAACAGGAGCGTACGACCACGCGACCGCGGGTGGGTCGACCCGGGCGCAGCGGGGGCAGCCGTGTTCGTCGCTCAGGTCCACCGTGGCGACGAGCACACCATCGCGCGCGGCCGGGAGTACGAGCGCCGGATCGACGCGGTCGAGCATCAGCTTGGCCCGACGGAACATGCGGAACGACCCGTCGGCGCCGACATCGCCCCACGTGAGGTACACGAAACGCTCCCCTCGCTTGCCGTGCACCACCGGGCCGCGAAAGTCGAGTCCGCGGTCGTCAGCCGTCACCACCCGCACGTCGAGGTCCCACGCGGCGCCGGTGGCGTCACCGGCTACCAGCCCGACCGGGTCGGCGCGCTCCTGCACGCCGACATGGACGTTCTCGTACCGCTCACCGGCCGACGGCCTGAAGGTCCGGCCCGGCAGGTTCTGTCCGACGATCCTCATCCGCATCCAACGAGCCGTGCTACCACCGTCGCTGACCGACTGTCACACTTCACCGGGCGCCGGCGTCGAACGAGCGAGGAGGTGGAGATGGACACCGACGTGTTCGAGGACGAGCGGCCCCGGCTGCTTGGACTCGCCTACCGGATGCTCGGCTCCATCACCGACGCCGAGGACGTCGTGCAGGACGCCTGGCTGCGGTGGCAGGGCGCCGACCGCTCGGCCATCGAGAACCCGGCGGCGTGGCTCACGACCGTCACGAGCCGCCTCGGCCTCGACCGCCTCCGCGCCCAGCAACGGCGCAAGGAGGACTACGTCGGTCCGTGGCTCCCCGAACCGATGGCCGGCGGCCCAGGGCCGGAAGAACGGGCCGAGCTCGCTGAGAGCCTCACCCTCGGCTTCCTCACGGTGCTCGACCGGCTGGGGCCTGTGGAGCGCGCCGTCTTCCTGCTCGCCGACGTCTTCGGCGAGCCGTTCCCTGTCGTGGCCCGAGCGGTCGGCAAGAGCGAGGAGGCGTGCCGCCAGATCGCCAGCCGGGCTCGGCGGCGGGTGCGCGAAGAGCGGGCCGGCGCGCAGGCGGCCGATCGGGCCTTGCTGGAGAAGCTCGTGCTCGCCACGGCGGCGGGCGATGTCGACGCCGTGCTCGGCTTGCTCGCGCCGGAGGTCGTGCTCGTGAGTGACGGTGGGCCGCACCGCCACGCCGCCCGCTATCCGGTGGTCGGTCCGGCGCGGGTGGCACGCCTGCTCGTCAATCTGGCGGCTCGGTGGAACGACGAGGACGACTCCGCCGAGTTCGCCGAGGTCAATGGCGCGCCGGCCTTGGTGATGCGCGTCGCCGGCGCGCCGATCGTGCTGACGGCCGACCGCGTCGACGACCGCGTGGCCACCATCCGGGTCTGCGTCAACCCGGCGAAGCTGGGCGCGCTCGATCGTCCGGTGCGGCTCCTCTGAGCTCACTGAACAACGTGAGTTGCAATCCGGCCGGTGCTTCGAGACGCGCGTTCAACGAATCCCACGGTGTGCGAGTCGGTGGCGCCACCAGTTCGGCGCCGGCCGCG
>DASXAI010000562.1:0-2456 GCA_036406775.1 Acidimicrobiales bacterium | reverse complement strand
CGTAGCGAGAAAACAGCTGGATCAAGGCCGCCAAACGCTCCTCGCCTCCGGCGTCGATCCCTTTGCGCTCTTGGACTTCAGCGTCCCGGTGGCGCTGTTGCCCGTGCGAATCGAGTGCCGCTACGCATGGGAGGACCCGGCCGCCCCGGGATACACATTTACCTACGACGTCAACGAACCCCGCGACGCGGTGCTGCTCGTGCGCATTTTCCCGGACGATATCCATCTCAACGCGCACGTCCCTTATCTCACCCCGAACGAGGTGCCGTGGCGCCGCGAGCTGAAGGACCGTCTCGACGCGGCGAGGGATTTCGTCGACTTCTACCGGTTGTGGAGCGAGATCGTCGGCCGAGTTGGGCCGACCCGCGCGGCGTGGTTGGCCCACAGCCTGCGCCGCCCTGATCCGCCTGTCACCGCTGATCGGAGCAGCTATCCCGCACGAGCGATGCTTCTACCGGACCGGTGGACCGCAGAAGCCACGCTTGTGGGCGGGCGCACCATCGTCGCGACCTCGCGCCTGCTGGTCGCCGATCCGTTGCTGGTGACGCCCGATCCGTCGACGTTCGAGGGACCCACGATGGAAAGGCCGGCGGGCGCCGCACTGGCGTGGATGACCGACTTCCAGGCCGCCGAGGCGGCCGGCATGGCCCTGCGGATCGATCTCGGCGCGGCCGTGCATGATCTCGGTCCACCGATCGAGCGACTTGTGGTGGTGGGAGCGTGCTCGACGTATGACGGCCCGGCTGGTTCCGTTGCGTTCTCGGGGATGATCGACGCCCACCACTACACCCGAGGAGTGTCCTTTCTGGCACCGGGATCTCCGACCAACTCGACCCCGGAACGCCGCTCGGTCCACTCCAGCGCCGTTCCCAGCGGAGAGCAGATGTTCCTGACGGAAGGGGACACGTGGCTTCTGAGCGAGCACGTCAGCACGCTGGTCGACAACCCGTTGTGTGACGGCCGAGCGGCCGCGAGGCTGCTCGGTGTCGATCCGGCGACGTTCGCGCACGTGGCTGGCGCCGACGAGGTTGTCGGCGCCATCGGGCGCGACGTTCGCGCCCTCCTCACCACCGTGACCGAGCCTCTCCTCGCGCGCTTCATGGGCAAGAACGTGAGCGACACGGACTGGCTCGAGGTCCGCTCGTTCTACGTCGACGACGTCGCCGGGATCGGGCCCGCGCCAACGTTGCGGATCGGTGTCCAGCCCTACGGCTTGTTGCCCGTCACGCTCCGCGATCCAGGACAGTTGGACCTCGACGGGGACACATTCCAGGGACGGCTGTATGCGCTGCTGGAGCGGCTTCGACCGGCATGGGACGCGGCAACGGTCCCCCGGGTGGGTTGGCCGGCGCTGCCCAACTCGGGGCCGTCGAGTCCCGATCAGACACCTGCGCTGGTCGACATCCTGCGCACGGACGCCGTGGCCCGCTCCATTCGGTTCCGCCTGAACTTCGGACCGGAGGTTGCGGAGTCGATCCTGTCGCAGATCCCCTATTCGAGCGGTCCGGCTCGTCAGGCCCTCGCCGATTTGATAACTGGACTGGGAGGCGTCGACCCTCTGGCGCCACTCGGCCAGCTGCTTGCGTTGCCCGACATGCCGATATTGACGGCACCCGTCGTGCAAGCGCCCGACGCTGTGGGGGTGCACACCGCAGACGGCTATCTGGGCTTGGTCGCGTTCGACCGGCATCCCTTGACTGAATTCAACGTGAGGTCGCTCGCCGAGGGCAAGTATCCGCCGACGCCTGAGGGCACGGATGGCACACCGAAGACTCTCCTGTTCGCCTTGGTGCGAGCGGCGCTGCTCATGACCGCCGACAAGTCGGTTCGCCTGATCCTGCAGAGCCAGGGTGAGCCGACGTTCGACGACGGCTGGGACTCCGACCTCTCGACTCTTCGAGGCTCCGGCGGCGAGTGCCCAGGATGGGTGCTCGCCGAACGGCTCGACGAAGGGGCTCAGCACGACGTCGATGGAACGTCATACGGCGCGCATTGGGAGCTCACCACCAGACCGCCGTCGCCCCTCGCCGCCGAATTCGACCAGGTCCGGACCCTCGTACGTCGGCTGCAGTGTCCGCGGCAGGAGCGGTACGGGCCCGCGGGCGTCTCTGCCGACCCCCACCTGCTTGATGCCGTTCTGCGGTCCGAGCTGGGCACGTTGGATCACCGTCTCGACGCCTGGTACACAGCGATCGCCACTGGCCGCGTCGTAGCAGCTCGCGCCAGCAAACCGGTCGGGCTTGGTCTAGGGGCGTACGGCGTCCTCGAATACCTGCGACCCGATCGACTCACACCGGTGTTCGACCGGTCCACCCTTCCGGAGGACGTGACCGGGCCGGTGTTCGCGGACGCGTCGAATGGCGGCTACGTCCACACACCCAGCGTGCAGCACGCCGCCACGGCGGCCGTGCTGCGCTCCACCCACCTTGCTCACCGGTCGACGGCCGCGACAGCGG
>DASXAI010000561.1:0-3673 GCA_036406775.1 Acidimicrobiales bacterium | reverse complement strand
CCCACCGCGCCAGCTGGGCCTCGGCCTCGGCGACGTGGACACGGGCTTCGTCGGCGCGACCGCGGGCGATGAGGCAGCGGGCGGCACCGACGTGCGCGGTGGCGAGCACGGCGAAGTGCATCTCGGCCTCGCCCCGCTTGGCGGCGTCTTCGAACCCCTCGAGGGCGGCATCGATGTCGTGGTCGGCTTCGGCCAGCTGGGCGTTGAGCAGCGACCGCCAGGCACTGTCGGCCGGGAGGGGCTCGCGCTCGTGGCTCGTGGCCACGTCGATCAGCGGGCGCAGTGCGTCCGTCGGCATGCCGGCCCGCAAGGCGGCGCTGACGACGTCGTGCACCAGCTGGCCGGGCGTGGGGTTGGACTCGGAGTCGTCGAGCAGCTGGGCCAGATAAGCGCGGGCTTGGACGAGGTCGCCCCGGCGGCAGGCGAGGTGGAGGGACAGCCCGTCGAACCACGACGCCGCCGTCAGCACGAGCGGGGCCAGCGCATCGCGAAGCTGCTCGGCCCGATCGAGATCGCCCAGCTCGAGCGTGAGCCCGGCCTCGAACACCCGGTACCACGACCGCTTGCCCGTGTGGACGTAGCCGCGGTCGCTGCGGCGGCCGCGGTCCAGTGCCTCCAGCGCGCCGGCCAGGTCGCCCTCCCAGACGGCGAGCTCGGCCCGGCCCTCCGCATACGCGGCGATCGCCATCGAGTCGAACCCGGCCCGCTCGGCCGCCTGGCGCATGCGCTCGAGCAGTCGGCGGGCCTCGTTCAGCTCGTAGCGGCGGACGTCGGTGCGCACCTGGTTGTGCAGCGCCCGGGCGACCACCACGTGCTCGCCGAGAGCCTCGGCCTCGTCGGCGACGCGGGCCAGGAGCTGGGCCCCCTCCTCGAAGCGCCCGGGCATCGAGCAGAGCGAGGAGCCCTTCTCCACCTCGGCCGCCACCCGCACGTGCGGCAGCCCGAGCTGGTCGGCGGTGACGATCGCCTGGTCGGCCCAAGCCACCGCCTCGTCGTTGAAGCCACGGAGCATGAACGACTGGGCGAGGAGCGCCATCGCTCGGCCCTGCTCCTCGGTCTTGCCGAGCCGCTCGATGACGGCGAGCACCTCGTCGGTGGCGTCCTTCATGGCGTCGACGTCGCCCAGCTCCCAATGAAGCCGCACGATGAGCCGGAGCGCCGCCGACTCCGATTCCAGGTCGCCGGTGCTTCGGGCGACGGCGAGGAGGTGGTCGGCGTGGCCGGCGGCCTCGTCCAGCAGGCCGGCGAGCCATGCCGCCCGAGCCGCCACCAGGAGCAGCTCGGTATCGTCGTCGGCCTCCGACAGCCCGAGCTCCGCCAGCTGTAGCGCTTGGTACGTCGAGCCCTGGGCGATGTAGCGAGCCGCCCCGGCCCGCGCCGCGACGACCATGTCGGCGTGGCGGCCGGCCCCGCGGGCGTGGTTGGCCAGCGCGGCCTCGTCGGTGCTCCCTGCGGCCCGGAGGGCGTCGAGGGCGGCCTGGTGCAGGCGCCGGCGCTCGCGGCCGAGCAGCTCCTCCTCCACCGCCTCCTGGGCCAGGGCGTGGGTGAAGCTGAAGACGTCGTTCTCCGCCTCGAGCATCATCCCCCGGGCGACGAGGCTGCGCAGGATCCCGATCAGCTCGTCCTCGCTGCAGCCGGTGACCGCGGCCAGCAGGTCGAACGGCACCCGCCGGCCGAGGACCGACGCGGCCTCGACGATGCGGCGCTCGTCGGCTTCGAGGTCCTCGAGCTGGTTCCGCACGGCCTCGGCCAGGCTCCACGGCAGCGGCACGTCGCACAGCTCGTCGAGGTCGACATCGCCCGCGCCGGCCAGCAGCTCCTCGAGGAAGAAGGGGTTGCCGCCCGTGCGGGCGTGCAGTGCGTCAACGGCGCGGTAGGACGCGGGCCGTCCGTAGACGGCGTCGAGGAAGACAGCCACGTCGCCCGGGCTGAGTCGCTCCAGCATCACGTGGGTGATCGTGTGCCGGCGCTCGAGCCGCACCAGCAGGTCCGAGACCGGGTGGCGGCGGGTGAGGGCGTCGGGCCGGTAGGTGCCGACGAGGACGAGCTGGCCGCCGTCGGGTTCGGCCAGCCGCTCGAACAGGGCGACGCTCTCGGAGTCGGCCCAGTGCAGGTCGTCGAACACGACGAGGGCGGGGCCGCGGCCGACGATGGCCCTCACGATGTCGAGAGCCGCTCGGACCCGCTCGTCGGGCGGGCAATCGGCGTCGGTGAGACAGGCGAGGAGCTCTTCGTGGGCAGCCGCCCGCCCATCGACGGCGTCGAGCAGCAGCTCGAACGGTCGGCCGAGGGCGCCCGGGTCGGCCTGTCCAACGAGGATGCAGGTGCCCTCGGGCAGGGCGCCGATGAGCTCCTGGAGCAGACGGGTCTTGCCGATGCCCGGCTCGCCGGCCACGACCGCGACCGCGGGGAGACGCTCGGTGCCGTTGGCCAAGCGCACGAGGCGGCTCAGCTCGACCGAGCGCCCCACCATGACGGGACTGAGCCCGCTCCTCCCCACGAGCACGGATCGAGGCTACCGGTGGCAGGAGTGGAGACGACGAGACCGTTCCGTGGTGCCGACGACCGAGCCCGGAGTTGCGCCAAAACGCCGACCACGGGGCCGGATCTCGGCCCCGTGGTCACCAGTTGGCGTTGTCGTGGTGGTCGTGAAGCTGGTCGACCGTCAACGGGTCCGACGCCGGCGGACCGAGCGAGCTTCACGGCTGCGCCGCTGGTTCGAGGCCTCGGCCCGCAGCGCCTCGACGTGGCTGTCGACCAGGGCCTTCATCTGGTGGTAGCTCGTCATCATTGCTGCGCTCCTCATCTCGTCGGACCGGGTGCGATCCGGCCCGAGAGTCAGGATGCGCCTCTGAGGTAGCGGGCCACATCGGGCGAACTCCGTATTCGCGCGGAGGTTCGATACCTAGGTGGTGGGCCCCGCGCGTCTAAGGGTGTCCAGCGTCACTAAGCACAGGAATCGCCTGGTCAGACGGGAGGTTCGGGGTCAGGGACCTGCGGCCCGATGGCCCCGATGGCGTCCAGGTACGCCAGCTCCCCCTGCACGACGACGAACACGTCGTCGGCGGTGACGTCCTCGTCGCCCGCCGCCTCGAGGCGGCCGAGGACGTAGGCGACCGACTCGTCGTCCTCCACCACGATGGCCCCCCGGCCCTCGGCGCCCCCCTTGGCGTCGTGGGGGACACCCCGGTCGGCGAAGTAGTCCAGGTGCCAGCGGATGATGGCGCGCACGTCGTCGTAGCTGAGCCGGGCACGGACCTCGAAGGGCAGCCGCTCGGCCACGAAGTCGACGGCCTCCTCGAGGTCGAACAGCGCCTGCTTCGGCCGGCCGCCGAGCGTGAAGGCCTCACGCCCGACGGCAAAGAGCGCGACCGCCACGGTGATCACCACCGCGGCGGCCGCGAACAGCCAGATCATGCTGGGCCCGCTGGGGTCTCCCTAGATCCCGATGCGCTGGGCGAGGAGCTCGCGGTGGTAGGTGGGGTCGCCGAACAGGAGCTCGGACGACTTCGCCCGCTTGAAGTACAGGTGGGCCGGGTGCTCCCACGTGAAGCCGATGCCGCCGTGGATCTGGATGTTCTCGGCGGCGGCGTGGAAGTAGGCCTCGGAGCAGTAGGCCTTGGCCAGCGAGGCGACCGACGGGAGCTCGTCGTTGAGCTCGGCCGCGCACCAG
>DASXAI010000560.1:0-1676 GCA_036406775.1 Acidimicrobiales bacterium | reverse complement strand
GCCAGGTCGGTCACGTCCAGCACCTTGATGCCCTCGGCGTCGCAGGCGTAGGCGTAGCGGAACTGCACCTGCACGTTCCTGACGTGCTTCAGGAACGGCTCGCCGACCACGGTCACCACCTTCGGGCACTTCGGATCGTCCATGTCCACGACCACCAGCCCGGCATCGCAGCTGACATAGGCGTAGGTGCCGACGATGGTCACGCCGCGGGCACCGGTCAGTAGGCCGTTCGGGTTGAACGTCAGGTCGCGCTTGAGGAAGTTGTTCGACGGGTTGCCGTCGATCATCGTCGCCACGCCGACCAGGATCAGGCCCTCGTACTTGTCCGCCACGTAGACGTAGCCGTACATGGGGTGGATGGTCGGCTCGCGGTTCTCCGGGGCATGGGTGCGGGTCGGGTCCGGGGCCAGCGTCGTCGGGGCGGCGACGGCGGCGGCGAACTTCGTCGGCACATAGAACCGCTGGCCCAGCGGACTGACCGGGGCCGTCACGATCCGCTCCGAGAACGCCTTGTCGTCCGTGAACGCCACGTCGAACGCCCGCAGGCCCCCCTCGCCGCACGCCGCCAGCAGGTACTCGCCGCGGAGCTGCACCTGCAACACCTCCGGCTGGTAGGCAGGCTTCTTCAGGCTCTCGCCGATGTCCCGCCCCGGGTGCTCATGGGCGTGCTCCAGCCGCCGGCCGTGCTCGACGTGGTGCTTGAACCGCTCGGGGAACGCCAGCGCGTGCAGCGTCGAGCCGATCACCGCCTGCGGCTCGTCCCGCTCCGTCACCGTGACCGCGGCCAGGCCGTGCTCCCCGGCCGCCACCCAGGCGAACCGGCCGATGAAGTTCAGGTTGTTCGTCCCGTGCATCAGCAGCTGCGCCATCCAGGCGTTGTTGTCGTTCGCCTTGGAGACGTGGCAGTCGGTGCATTGCTTCGTGCCGTCCCGGCCGCGGACGGTGTGCGGGACGTTGGTGCTGAAGGCGATGCCGCTGGGCCCCTCGGCCGAGATCGTCTGCTGCTGGAAGTAGATCGCCTCGCGGTTGGCGTTGTAGGAGCCGACGTGGATGGCGCAGCTCGACCGGGCCGGGCCGATGCGGTTGCCGGTCACGTCCCCGTCCCGGGCCAGCATGTACACGTCGTCGCGGAGCGTCTGGAAGTTGTACGGGGTGTAGTTGCGGGTCACGTCGCCGTCCCAGTGCAGGTGCGGCATCTTGACGTTGGCCCGCTGCGGCAGGTGGCAGCCGTAGCAGCTCGGGTTCCACGACGAGTGGCAGGCGATGCAGTGCATGTTCGTGTTGGCGTGTGCCGGGCACGTCCCCGGCGGCAGGTCGCCCCAGACCATGCGGTCGCCCTCGAACCGCACCGTCTTCGCCAACGCCGCCTTCCGGTTGTATCGCGGGTGGGTCGGGTCGATCACGTCTACCGTCTGCGTCACCTCCCAGCTCAGCCCCTCCTCGACCATCGAGTTCTGGAAGACGCGGTCGCCGACCCGCTCGAACCGCCGCTTGCCGAACGGCGTCCGCATCGCCATCAGGTCGCGGCCCAGGCCGTCCGGCGACGACGTGTAGGACGCCGGCCCGGTGGTGCGGAGCGTCGGCCGCTTGTCGGCGGTGCCGTGGCAGTCGACGCACTGAATTTCACACCCGGCCCGGACCTCCTGCTGCAACCGGGTGTTGCCGTGCATGTCCTG
>DASXAI010000559.1:0-12318 GCA_036406775.1 Acidimicrobiales bacterium | reverse complement strand
TTCCTCCGAGTTGACCCCGGCAGTCTCCTACGAGTCCCCGGCATTACCCGCTGGCAACATAGGACAAGGGTTGCGCTCGTTGCGGGACTTAACCCAACATCTCACGACACGAGCTGACGACAGCCATGCACCACCTGTGTAAGGCCCCGAAGGACACCGTGTCTCCACGGCTTTTCCCTACATGTCAAACCCAGGTAAGGTTCTTCGCGTTGCCTCGAATTAAGCAACATGCTCCGCTGCTTGTGCGGGCCCCCGTCAATTCCTTTGAGTTTTAACCTTGCGGCCGTACTCCCCAGGCGGGGCACTTAATGCGTTAGCTACGGCACGGACCCCGTTGGTTAGGGCCCACACCTAGTGCCCAACGTTTACGGCGTGGAC
The DNA here is from genome assembly GCA_036406775.1 of Acidimicrobiales bacterium. GTDB lineage: Bacteria > Actinomycetota > Acidimicrobiia > Acidimicrobiales > Ilumatobacteraceae > DASXAI01. Next base: position 11,940 of record DASXAI010000559.1, on the reverse strand, counting down.
TACCAGGGTATCTAATCCTGTTTGCTACCCACGCTTTCGCTCCTCAGCGTCAGTTTCGGCCCAGAGTGGCGCCTTCGCCACCGGTGTTCCTCCTGATATCTGCGCATTTCACCGCTACACCAGGAATTCCCCACTCCCCTACCGAACTCAAGTCAGAGCAGTATCGGGTGGCGTCTCCAAGTTGAGCCTGGAGTTTTCACACCCGACTTACCCAACCGCCTACGAGCTCTTTACGCCCAATAAATCCGGACAACGCTTGGCCCCTACGTGTTACCGCGGCTGCTGGCACGTAGTTGGCCGGGCCTTCTTCTGCAGGTACCGTCATTTTCGTTCCTGCTGAAAGGGGTTTACAACCCGAGGGCCTTCATCCCCCACGCGGCGTTGCTGCGTCAGGCTTTCGCCCATTGCGCAAGATTCCCCACTGCTGCCTCCCGTAGGAGTCTGGGCCGTGTCTCAGTCCCAGTGTGGCTGATCATCCTCTCAGACCAGCTACCCGTCGACGCCTTGGTGGGCCATTACCCCGCCAACAAGCTGATAGGCCGCGAGGCCGTCCCGATCCGGTAACCCTTTCTTCGCCGAGCCATGCGACTCGGGGAAGACATCCGGTATTAGCAGTGGTTTCCCACTGTTATTCCTGAGATCGGGGTAGGTTCCTCACGTGTTACGCACCCGTTCGCCACTAGATCTTCACCAGTGTTGCCACTGGATGGACCCCGTTCGACTTGCATGTGTGAAGCACGCCGCCAGCGTTCGTCCTGAGCCAGGATCAAACTCTCCGTCGAGATCTCGGCCCGGCGGCTGAGCCGTCGAGCTGCGATCCAATGAGAGCGCCCGGGACGACGGCCGGAGCCGTTCCTGATGTCCCGGACAAAGGTTTGACGTGATGACGACCTGAACCGACCGAAGCCGGCGGTCGCCCGCACTGGCGTTCTTTATCCTCTCTTCCGTTTTCAAGGAGCCACTGGCTCGCCGGGCACGCGCCCGAGGGGGGCGGAGGTGCATCGGCTCGTCTCACAGGGCGCTAGTCACAGCTCGCGGCTCCGTGAGGCGGATGGAAACTCTATCTGTCCTGCTAAGGGCCGTCAACCTACACCCGTGGAAATTTCCAGCAGATGATGGTTGCGCCGCCCCTTCGACAGGAGCAGGTACCGGCCGTGCAGCAGATCTTCCTGCCCCAACTGGTCGGCGGCGGTCAGTTTCCGGCCGTTGGCGCTGAACGCCGACTGGGCCAGCCCCCGGCGGGCGTCGCCTTTGGACGAGGCCAGACCGGCCCTGACCAGGAGTTCCACCAGATCCTCCAGGGCCGCCGGCGGCACCGTCGCCGACGGCACCTCCCGGCCCACGGCTGCCAGCACCTCCTCGGGGGCCGCCGTCGGGGACCCCCCGAACAGCACCTCGGCGGCGGCCGCCGCCGCCCGGGCCGCCCGGGGCCCGTGGACCACCTCGGTCAGCTCGTCGGCCAGGGCGCGCTGGGCCAGCCGGCGTTCGGGCGTCTCGGCGTGGGCCTCGAGCAGGGCCTCGATCTCGGTCAGCGGCCGCAGGCTGAGATGCTCGAGGTACCGTCCGACGAGCTCGTCGTCGGTCTGGATGAGGAACTGGCGGAACTGGTAGGGGCTGGTCTTGTCCGGATCGAGCCAGATGGCGCCGCCCACCGACTTGCCCATCTTGGCCCCGTCGGCCCGGGTCAGTAGGGGCCACGTCAGGCCGTGGGCCGTGCGGCCGAGGGTGCGACGGATGAGGTCGATCCCCGCCGTGATGTTGCCCCACTGGTCCGACCCGCCCATCTGGAGCTCCACCTGGTGGTGCTCGTACAACCAGCGGAAGTCGTTGGCTTGGAGCAGCATGTAGCTGAACTCCGTGAAGGAGATCCCGTGGGTCGACTCGACCCGGGCCCGGACCGACTCCTTGGCCAGCATCTGGTTGACGGTGACGTGCTTGCCCACGTCGCGAAGGAACTCGAGCGTGGTCATGGGCTCGGTCCAGTCGGCGTTGTCGACCAGCGTGGCGGCGTACGGCCCGGGCTCGAAGTCGAGCAGCCGCTCGAGCTGGACCTTGATGGCGGCCACGTTGGCCCGGAGGGTGTCGCGATCGAGGAGATTGCGCTCGTCACTGCGGCCGCTCGGGTCGCCCACCACCCCGGTGGCTCCGCCGGCCAGGGGGAACGGGCGGTTCCCGGCCAGTTGGAACCGGCGCAACGACAGCTGACCGAACAGGTGACCGAGATGGAGCGAGTCGGCGGTGGGGTCGAAGCCGACGTACACGCCGATCGGCCCGTCGGCCAGGCGCTTGGCCAGCGCCTCGAGGTCGGTGGCGTCGTGGATCAGCCCACGGGCCTGCAGGTCGGCGACGATGTCCATACGGCTCTCCATGTTCGCAGGACGGCCCCGTTCACCGACTGACATTGGGATCGCCGGCGATGTACCAGCGCCACGGGTGCTCGGCACCCCGCGTGAGGCCGATGCGGGTCGAGACGGCCGGTTCGAGCGGCGGTGACGTCCCGTCGTCAGCGATCCACGGCCCGCCGGGGGCCGGGCGCACGAGGTCGGCCCCGTCCTCGGACGGCCCGATGCCCAGGGCCTGGCAGAGGCGCGCCGGACCCGAGCACAGGTCGCGATCGCGCCGAGCCGCTGGCCGGGCCGCCCGCATCTCCTCCAGACCGGCGATCGGCGCCGCGCCCCGGAGGAGCACGGCCTGGCCGACGCCCTCCACACTCGACACGACGTTGGCGCACCAGTGCATGCCGTAGGTGAAGTACACGTACAGGTGGCCCGGCGGTCCGAACATCACGGCGTTGCGCTTGGTCTGGCCGCGGTAGGCATGCGAGCCCGGATCCTCGGTGCCGGCGTACGCCTCCACCTCGACGATGCGCGCTCGCCGGCGGCCGACGATCAGCACCTTGCCGAGCAGCAGGGGTGCCAACTCGCGGCTGTCTCGGCGGTAGAACCCGCGGGGCAGGCGCCTCACCCGTCGCCCGAGAGCGCGGCTCGGATGGGCTCGGGGATCGGAACGGCGCTCGCCGAGCCGGGGGTCGTGCTGACGTACACGGCCACGCAGGTGAAGACCGGCCGCTCACCGACGGCGCCGGTGACGGTGACGTCGAACGAGGACGTGCCCCACCTGGACACGCCGACGTCGAGAACGAGCTCCTCGGCATAGCGCGCCGGTGAGGCCCATTCCATCGTGAGCTTCTTCACCATGAAGTCGAATCCGTGCTCGTGGTAGTCGCCGAGGGCGGTGCGCACGAACTGGTCGACCACGTCGTCGACGTAGGCGAAGTAGTTGGCGTTGAAGACGACCTGCTGCATGTCGCACTCGCCGTAGCGGACGCGGATCGTCTGGCGGAACGACATCGGCGTCGGACGCTACCGGGCGAGGCGCAACCGGTCGGCGGCCAGGCGCGCCCGGAAACGCTCCATCTCGTCCGCCACCGGCCGAGGACCGCCGCCGCCCGGTGTCGTCCGACGGGCCACAGCGGCACCCGGCGCCACCAACGCCGCCGCCTCGGGGCCGAGGCGTCCGTCCGCCGCGACCAGCTCGGCGAGTGGGCGAGCGCCGGGCTCGAGCGCGGTCCGCACCAACGAGCCGACGACGGCGTGGGCGTCACGGAACGGCGTGCCCCGAGCCACCAGCCACTCGGCCAGGTCCGTGGCCGCCATCGTGGGCGCGGCGGCGGCCGCCTCCATGCGCGCCGTGTCGAAGGTCGCGGTGGCGATGAGACCGGACAGGGCCACGAGGGCGAGTGCCACCTGGTCGACGGCGTCGAACAGCGGCTCCTTGTCCTCCTGCAGGTCCCGGTTGTACGACAGGGGCAGGCCCTTCAGCGTGGTGAGGAAGCCGGCCAGGTGCCCCACGAGGCGCCCGGTCTTGCCTCGCGCCAGTTCGGCGATGTCCGGGTTCTTCTTCTGCGGCAGCATCGAGGACCCGGTCGCGTAGGCATCGTCGAGGTGGGCGAAGCCGAACTCCTCCGACGTCCACAGCACCCACTCCTCACCCAGGCGCGACAGGTGGACGCCGAGCAGGGCCACGTCGAACAAGGCCTCGGCCACGAAGTCGCGATCGGCGACGGCGTCGAGGCTGTTGTCGAAGGCGGCCGCGAAGCCGAGGTCGACGGCGGTGCCGTGCGGGTCGAGCGGCAACGACGAGCCGGCCAGGGCGCCGGCGCCGAGCGGTGACACGTCAAGGCGATCCACCGTTGACAACAGCCGATCAACGTCGCGCGCCAACGCCCACCCGTGCGCCAACAGGTGGTGGGCCAGCAGCACGGGCTGGGCCCGCTGGAGGTGGGTGTAGCCCGGCAGGGCGGTGGTGCCGGCTGCCTCCGCTTGGTCGAGCAGCACCGCCTGGAGTTGCACGACGCCACTCGCGAGGACCACGAGCTCGCGCTTGCACCACAGCCGCAAGTCGGTCGCGACCTGATCGTTGCGGCTCCGGCCGGTGTGGAGCTTGGCGCCCGCCGGCCCCGCCAGCTCCGTGACGCGCCGTTCAACAGCCGTGTGGATGTCCTCGTCGGTGGGCTCGAACGCGAACGAGCCGCCCGCCAGCTCGGCCTCGACGGTGTCGAGGGCGGCGAGGATGGCCGCCACCTCGTCGCCGTCGAGCAGCCCCACCCGAGCCAGGCCTCGGACGTGCGCCCGCGACCCGGCGATGTCGTCGCCGGCCAGCCGTTGGTCGAACGGCAGGCTGACCGTGAATGCCAGCAGATCCTCGTTGGGCCGCCCCCCGAAGCGGCCCTGCCACAACGTGCTCACTCGTCGATGTCCGGGCCGGTACCGAGCACCCCGACGTCGGCGCCGCTGGCGTCGAGGGCGCCGGCGCGCCGGTACACGTCGAGCTTGTGGCGCGAGTCGTCGATGTCGAGGTTGCGGAGATGCAGCTGGCCGATGCGGTCGAGCGGTCCGAAGGCACCCTCGGTGCGCTCCATCGACAGCCGCTCCGGTTGGTACGTGAGGTCGGGCCCGGTGGTGTCGACGATGGTGTAGTCGTCGCCGCGCCGGAGCCGCAGCGTCACTTCGCCCGTAACCGCGGCGCCGATCCACCGCTGCAGCGACTCCCGCAGCATGAGCGACTGCGGATCGAACCAGCGGCCTTCGTACAGGAGCCGTCCGAGGCGGCGGCCCATCGTGCGGTAGTTGTCGATGGTGCCCTCGTTGTGGATGGCGGTGACGAGCCGCTCGTAGGCGGCGTGAAGGAGGGCCAGGCCCGGCGCCTCGTAGATCCCCCGGCTCTTGGCCTCGATGATGCGATTCTCGATCTGATCGCTCATCCCGAGCCCGTGACGGCCGCCGATGGTGTTGGCCTCCTCGACCAGGTCCACCTGCGAGTCGAACGTGCCGGCGTTGACCGCCACTGGCCATCCGGCCTCGAAGCGCACCGACACGATCTCCGGCTCGACCGGGACGGCGGCGTCCCAGTGGCGAACGCCCATGATCGGCTCGACGATGTCCATGCCGGTGCCGAGCTCCTCGAGCGCCTTGGCCTCGTGGGTCGCACCCCAGATGTTGGCGTCGGTGGAGTACGCCTTCTCGGCCGCGTCGCGGTACGGCAGTCCCCGCGCCGCTAGCCACGCGCTCATCTCGGCCCGACCGCCGAGCTCGCCGACGAAGGCCGGATCCAGCCACGGTTTGTAGATGCGCAACGACGGGTTCACGAGCAAGCCGTACCGGTAGAAGCGTTCGATGTCGTTGCCCTTGTACGTCGAGCCGTCGCCCCAGACGTCGACGCCGTCGTCGTGCATGGCCCGCACCAGCAGCGTGCCCGTGACGGCCCGGCCGAGCGGCGTCGTGTTGAAGTACGTCTTGCCGGCGGTAGCGATGTGGAAGGCGCCGCACTGCAGGGCGACGAGTCCCTCGTGCACCAGCTCCGAGCGGCAGTCGACAAGACGAGCCTGCTCGGCGCCGTAATCCTTGGCCCGCACCCGAACGCCGTCGAGGTCGGGCTCGTCGACCTGCCCGAGATCGGCGGTGTACGTGTACGGGATGGCGCCCTTCTCGCGCATCCACGCCACCGCTACCGACGTGTCGAGGCCGCCCGAGAAGGCCAGGCCCACGCGCTCTCCCACCGGCAGCTCGGTGAGCACGCGGCTCACGATCGACCATCCTGCGCGGTGAGGCTGGCCAAGGTGCTCAGGGTCTCGGCCAGGCCCGCACCGCCGACGCGCTCGGACGCCACGCACAGCATCGTGTCGTCGCCGGCGACAGTGCCGAGCAGTCCCGGCAGGCCCGAGCGGTCGAGGGCCGACGCCACCACGTGAGCACAACCGGGCGGCGTGCGCACGATCACCAGGTTGCCCGAATGGGCCACGTCGGCGACCCACTCGCCAAGCACCCGACGGAGATGGTCTTCGGGGGCGAGCCGGGCCGGCTCGAACTCGGGGATGGCGTAGGCCAGTTCGCCCCCGGGCCGCCGCACACGCACGGCACCGAGGTCGTCGAGGTCGCGGCTGACCGTGGCCTGGGTGGCGAGGATGCCGGCGTCGGCCAGGAGCTCCACGAGCTGGGGCTGGCTCGTGACCTCGTACTCGGCCAGCAGGCGCGAGATGCGGTGCTGGCGCTGGGCCTTGGTGGTCACCGCCCGCCTCCACCCCACGGCGCCGAAGTGACGGAAATCGACACATACTGTGCAAAACCGTCACTTCGGCGGAAAGGGAAACGGCGGAAGGGGCGAGGGACGGCGGTCACGGGCGCAGTCCCAGCAGGAAGGCCAGCAGGCCGCGAGCGGCGTGCATGCGGTTGTGTCCCTGCTGGATGGCCCGGGACCGGGGCCCGTCCATCACCGACGCCGTCACCTCGTCGCCCCGGTGCGCCGGCATGCAGTGGAAGAACAAGGCGTGCGGCCCCGCTGTCTCCATCACTTCGTCGGTGACGATCCAGCCCTCGAACGCCTTGCGGCGGGCCGCCTCCTCCGACTCCTGGCCCATCGACGTCCACACGTCGGTGTGCACGGCGTCGGCGCCGACGACGGCCTCCTCGAGTCGCGGGAACGCGACCACAGTGGCCGCGCCCAACTGTTGCAGCCGCTCGAGCTCGGCCTCGACGGGGCCGTAGCCCGCCGGACACCCGAACCGCACGTGCATGCCGAGCATGGCGCTGGCCTCACCGAGCGATCGGGCCACGTTGTTGTAGTCGCCGACCCACGCCACCGTGCGGCGCTCCAGCGCTCCGATGGTCTGGCGCATGGTGAGCACGTCGGCTAGGGCCTGCATCGGGTGCGACCGCTCCGAGAGCAGGTTGACGACGGGCACCGTTGACACCGCCGCCATCCGGAGGAGCACCTCGTGCTCGAAGACCCGCGCCGCCAGCACGGCGTGGAAGCCGGCCATGATGCGCGCCACGTCCTCGACGGGCTCGCGGGCGTCGAAGCCGACCTCGTCGCCGCGTGTGTAGACGGGGTGGCCGCCGAGCTGGACGACGGCCAGCTCCATCGACTGGCGGGTGCGGTTCGACGGCTTCTCGAAGATGAGCGCCACGCCCTTGTGGTGGAGCACCGGCGCCAGCGACGGCGCCTCGGCCAGGTCGAGGACGGCCGTCAGCTCGGCGCGGTCGAGATCGGTGATCTCCAGGAAGTGACGCACCGTCACGCGCGCAGCACCTCGGCGAAGATGCCCATCGCCTCGTCGATCTCGTCGTCGGAGACGGTGAGCGGCGGGGCGAAGCGGACGGCCGTCGGTGTCACGGCGTTGGCGACGAGGCCCCGCTCGAGGAGCGCGGCGTTGACGGCCTTGGCGTCGTGCCCGTCGAGCTCGGCCGCCAGCAAGAGGCCGAGGCCGCGCACCTCCTTCACCCCGCTCGTGGCGCTGAGGGCGTCCGTCAAACGCTTGCCGGCGCGCCGAGCCAACGCGGGCGCGTCGAGACGCACCATCTCGGTGAGCACGGCGCCGGCGGCGGCGGTGGCGATCGCCGTGCCGCCGAAGGTGCTGCCGTGGTCGCCGGGCTCGAAGGCGGCGGCCACGTCGCGGCGCGCCCAGCAGGCGCCGATCGGGACGCCGTTGCCCAGGGCCTTGGCCAGCGTCACGACGTCGGGTTGCACCCCGAAGTGCTCGTAGCCGAACCAGCGGCCGGTGCGGCCGAGCCCGGTCTGGATCTCGTCCACGATCAACAGCAGGCCGCGCTCGTCGCACAGTTGACGCGCGCCCTGCACGAACTCAGCCGTCGCCGGGAACACCCCGCCCTCGCCCTGCACCGGTTCGATCAGCACCGCCGCCACCTCAGGCGTGATGGCCGCCTCCAGGGCCTCGAGGTCGTTCCACGCCACGTGGCGGAAGCCCTCGGGCAGCGGCTGGAACGGCTCGTGTTTCGACGGCTGGCCCGTGGCGTGCAGTGTGGCCAGCGTGCGGCCGTGGAAGGACCCGTAGGCACTGATGACACCGAACTTGCCGCGGCCGCCCCACTTGCGGGCCAGCTTGATGGCGCACTCGTTGGCCTCGGCGCCCGAGTTGCCGAAGAACACCTGACCGCCACCACGGAGCAAGTCGTCGATCTGTGTCGCGACCCTGGGCGCCACGTCGTTGGCGAAGAGGTTCGACACGTGCAGCAATGTGCGGGCCTGATGATCGAGGGCGTCGGCGACGACCGGGTGGGCATGCCCGAGCGACGTGACCGCGAGCCCGCACAGGAAGTCGAGGTAGCGCTTCCCGTCGCTGTCCCACAGCTCGGTGCCCCGGCCGCGCACGAAGGTGACGGGCGGGGCCGCGTAGGTGGGCATGAAGGCGTCGATCACAGTCATGGCAGCACCATCGTTCCTATGCCGGAGTCGGTGAAGATCTCGAGCAGCAACACGTGCGGGACGCGGCCATCGAGGATGTGGGCGCGCGCCACGCCGCTGCGAACAGCGCTGACGCACGAGGCGATCTTGGGGATCATGCCGCCGCTCAACGTGCCGTCGGCCATGAGCGCGTCGAGTTCGTCGGCCGTGGTCTGGCGGATGAGGCTGTCGGGATCATCGACGTCGCGCCGCAGACCCTCGATGTCGGTGAGATAGACGAGCTTCTCGGCACCGAGCGCCTCGGCGATGGCGCCGGCCACCGTGTCGGCGTTGATGTTGTAGGTCTGACCGCTGGCATCGGAGGCCACCGTCGCCACGACGGGAATCAGGTCTTCGTTCAGCAGGCGCTGCAGGATCGAGGGGTTCACCCGGGTGACCTCGCCGACGAAGCCCAGCTCGGGGTCGCGGGCGGTGGCCTCCAGCAAGCCGGCGTCCTCGCCGCTCACCCCCACGGCGAGCGGGCCGTGCATGTTGATGGCCGACACGACCTGCGGGTTGACCTGGCCCCGCAGCACCATGCGGGCGATGTCGACGGTCTCGGCGTCGGTGACCCGCAGGCCGCCGCGGAACTCGGGGACCTTGCCGAGCCGGCCCATGAGATCGCTGATCTGCGGGCCGCCGCCGTGCACCACGACCGGCCGCATGCCGACGGCGCGCATGAGGACGACGTCCTCGGCGAACAAGGCCAGGTCCTTGGAACCCGAGATGGCGTTGCCCCCGTACTTGACGACAACAGTGCGCCCGGCGAAACGGCGGATGTACGGCAGCGCCTCGACGAGCACCGAGGCCTTCTCGGCCGCGCCGGCATCGGCGATCACGACGTCCTCATGTTCTCGTCGATGTAGCCCGGCGCCAGGTCGTTGGTGAGGACCGCGGCCGACCCCGATCCGAGGCCGAGGTCGGCGCGGACATCGATGTGGCGGTGGGACAGATGCTGCTTCACCGCCGCGGCGTCGTGGTCGACGGCGACGCCGCCCGCCGCCACCGTGGTGCCTCCGTAGCCGATCGAGACACGGTCGGGGTCGAAGGCGATGCCAGCCGATCCGAGCTCGCTGCCGATGCGCCCCCAGTACGGGTCCTCGCCGTACCACGAGCACTTGCACAGCGCGCTCTTGGCGACGGCACGCGCTCCTATGAGCGCGTCGGCGTCGGATGCAGCCCCGGTGACCTCGACCCGAACGACCTTGGTGGCACCCTCGGCGTCGCCCACCATCTGGGCGGCCAGACTGAAGCACGCCTCGCCCACGGCATGGGCCAGGTCGGCCTCGGCGGCCGGACCGGCGAGCCCACTCGCAAGCAGGATGACGGTGTCGTTGGTGGAGGTGCAGCCGTCGGACACCACCCGGTTGAAGCTGCCGTCGACCGCTCTTCGCAGCGCTCGCTGCAGGGTGGCCGGATCGGTGGCGGCGTCGGTGGTCAGGACGGCCAACATCGTCGCCATGTTCGGCGCCAGCATGGCGGCGCCCTTGGCCATGCCGCCGACTGTGAAGCCGGGCCGGTGGACGAGCACCTCCTTCGGCACGGTGTCGGTGGTCATGATGGCCCGGGCCGCGGCCGGCCCGCCGTCGGGCGACCGGGCGGCGGCGGCCGACGGGATGCCGGCGGCGACGATGTCGATCGGCAACGGGATCCCGATGAGGCCGGTGGAGCACACGAGCACGTCCTCGGGGCGGCATCCGAGCGCCGTGGCCGTCGCCGCCGCCATCTGTTCGGCGTGGGCGTGGCCGGCGGCCCCCGTGGCGGCATTGGCGTTGCCGCTGTTGAGCACGACCGCCGCCGCCCGTCCGCTCGTCCACTCGAGGTGCTCCCGGCTGACGATCACGGGTGCCGCCGCCAGCCGGTTCTGCGTGAACGTGGCCGCTGCCGCCACCGGCGCGCCGTCGGCCGTGGCCACCAGGGCGAGATCGGGATCGCCCGACGGCTTGATGCCCGCGGCCACGCCGGCGGCGACGAAGCCGGCCGGCGAGGTGACGGTCACGGGTACACCCCCACGGTGGGGAGGCCGGCCGCTTCGGGCAGGCCGAGGACGACGTTGGCGCACTGGACGGCCTGACCCGACGCGCCCTTCACAAGGTTGTCGAGGGCGGCGATGACGACGACCCAGCGGGTGCGGGGATCGAAGCGGGCCGTGATGTGCGCGCTGTTCGACCCGAGCGTGGCCTTGGTGGACGGCGACCGCTCACTCACGACGACGAACGGCTCGTTGTCGTAGGCCGTGTGCAGGACGCCGAGCACGTCGTCGGAGTCGACCGGCCGGGCCGGGCGGGCGTAGCAGGTGGCGAGGATGCCGCGGTTCATCGGCGCCAGGTGCGGCGTGAAGAGCACTTGAGCCCCGATGACTTGTTCCATCTCCGGCGTGTGCCGGTGGTTCAGGAGGCCGTAGGCAGTGAAGTCCTCGTCGACGGTGTTGAAAGCGGTCTCGGGCTTGAGGCTCCGGCCCGCACCGGAGACGCCCGAGGCGGCGTCGACCACGATGCCGGTCGCATCGATGGCACCGTCGAGCACGAGCGGGCGCAGGGCCAGGGCGGCGGCGGTGACGTAGCAGCCGGGGGCGGCGACGAGCCGGGCCTCCCGGATCTCTGGGCGGAAGAACTCGGGCATCCCGTAGACCGCGTCGTCGAGGAGCTCAGCGTGCTGATGGGCGGCGCCGTAGTACTCGGGGTAGAGCGACGCATCCTTCAGGCGGAAGGCGGCCGAGAGGTCGATGACGGCGTGCACCTTGCCGAGGAGCTCGGGCGCCACCTGCTCGGCGCCGGTGTGGGGCAGACCGAGGAAGACAACGTCGAGGCCGGCCAGCGCCTCGGCGTCGTAGGCGGAGAAGACGAGGTCCGGGTAGGCGGCGGCCAGGCTCGGGTAGAGGTCGGCGGCGCGCGTGCCCGCCTGGGTGTCGCCGGTGGCCGCCACGACCTCGAACTCGGGGTGGCCGGCGCACAGCCGGAGCAGTTCGGCGCCCGCGTAGCCCGACGCCCCTACGATCCCGACCTTGGCCATGGCGCATGATCATACAACAGGATGCATGTCCATGCGCAGCCCTCGGTTTCACGCCAGTTCAACGACGTAGGAGGTCGTTAAACAAGCGTGAAACAGGAGGGGACGGGGCTAGCGTTGACAGGCCGTTTCCGGAGGTCCCACCGTGCACCCCGAGCTCACCGCCGAACAGGAGTATCTCGACCGCGCCCA
>DASXAI010000558.1:0-1720 GCA_036406775.1 Acidimicrobiales bacterium | reverse complement strand
ACGGCGTGCTCCACCTTGAGCACGTCGGCGCCCCAGTCGGCCAGCACCGCACCGGCCGAGGTGACGAAGCCCCACATGGCGACCTCGACGACCCGGACGCCGCCCAGCGGCTGGCCCATGTCAGCCCGCCGGGAGGGCGATGGTCTTGAGCTCCAGGTACTCGGCCAGGCCGGGGACGCCCATCTCGCGGCCGATGCCCGACTGCTTGTAGCCGCCGAACGGCGCGTCCGGGCCGTAGTACATGCCGCCGTTCACGCTGATCGTGCCGGCCCGGATGCGGCGGGCGACGCTGGTGGCCCGGTCCGGATCGGTGCCGAAGACCGCGCCCGACAGCCCGAAGATCGAGTTGTTGGCGATGGCCACGGCGTCGTCGTCGTCCCGGTAGCCGTGGATGACCAGCACCGGTCCGAAGATCTCCTCCTGGGCGGCGCGGGCGTCGGGAGCGACGCCGGTGAGCAGCGTCGGCTCGTAGAAGTAGCCGGGCCGGTCCGGGGCCTTGCCGCCGGTGACGACCGTGGCGCCGTCGGCGATCGCGCCCTGGACGTAGCCGTCGACCCGCTGGCGCTGGGCCTCGGTGATCAGCGGGCCCATCATCGTGCCCGGGTCGCGGGGGTCGCCGTAGGGGACGCCGGCCAGCACGCCGGCCACCTGCTCGACGGCCTCGTCCAGCTTGGCCTCGGGCACCAGCAGCCGGCTGGTGATGGCGCAGCCCTGGCCCGCGTGCGAGCAGATCGTGAAGCCGGAGAACATGGTGGCCAGGCTCAGGTCGGCGTCGTCCATGACGATGAACGCCGACTTGCCGCCGAGCTCCAGGAACGTCTTCTTCACGGTGTCGCTGGCGGCGGCCATGATGCGCCGGCCGACGGCGGTTGAGCCGGTGAAGCTGACCATGTCGACGTCCGGGTCGGTCACGAGCGCCTCGCCCACCTCCGCCGAGGAGCCGGTGAGGAAGTTGACGACGCCGGCGGGGATGTCGGTGTTCTCGGCCACGATGCGGCCCAGCGCCGCGGTGATCCAGGGGCACTGGGGCGGGGCCTTGACCACGACGGTGCAGCCCGCGGCCAGGGCCGGGACCAGCTTCGCCAGGGTGATCTGGACCGGGTAGTTGTAGGGCACGATGGCGGCGACGACGCCGACCGGCTCCTTCTCGACCCAGCGGTTGTGCTGCCCGCCCATCACCTCGGCCACGCCCAGGTCCTCGCGGAACTCGAACTTGTCGAGCAGGCCGGCGTACCAGTCCACGATCTTGATCGGCGTCTCGAGGCCCGGGCCCTGCGTGAGCATGAACGGCAGGCCGTTGTCGGCGATCAGGAGCGACCGCAGGTCCTCCTGGTTGGCGATCAGCGCATCGTGCAGCTGGCGCAGGCAGGCGGCCCGGAAGGCCTGATCCGTCGCCCAGGTCGTCGTGTCGAACGCCTTGCGGGCGCTCTCGACGGCCCGCCGGGCGTCACCGACCGAGGCGTCGGCGGCCTCGCCCAGTGGCTCGCCCGTGGTCGGGTCGATGGTCGGATACGTCCGGTTCCCCTCGGCGGGGACGAGCTCGCCGCCGACGAGCAGGCGTTCCTCGTGCCACATACCCGGAAACTATATTCTCAGGATCGGAGAGGCAAACTGGTACGACGCGCTGGTGGCTCGGCTACGCACGGTCCCGGAGGTCGTCGTCCAGCTCCACCCGGAACGACTTGAGCGCCATGGCCAGCACGTCGTAGGCGCCCACGGT
>DASXAI010000557.1:0-6192 GCA_036406775.1 Acidimicrobiales bacterium | reverse complement strand
TCGGTGGTCGTGCTTCACGGCAGGGCCAGCACGCGGTCCAGCCACGTGCGGATCCAGCCCTGCTCGGGGTTCTGGGGCCCGGCCCGCTTCATCCGCTCGATCTCCTTGTCGACGGCGGTGCGGACGGCCTCGGGCAGCGGCAGGGCATCGGCCCGGGCCCGGTAGTCGTCCGAGCCCTCGTCGTCGCCCTCCCCCAGCTCCTTGCGGATGGCGGCGAGCTGCTGGCGCAGCAGGAAGTCCCGCTGCTGCTTCTCCATGCCCTCGCTGACGTCCTGGCGGATCCGCTCGGTCACCTTCAGCTCGGCCAGCAGCTGCTTGGCCCATTCGAGGACGAGCTCGACGCGCACGCCCAGCTCGGTCGCCTCCAGGATGGTCAGCTTGTGATCGGTGGAGGCGTCGGCCCACGACGTGGCCGCGTCGGCCAGTGCGCCGGCATCGGTGACCGTGCGCAGGATCTCGGGCAGCCGGCGCGACCGGCGGACGTCGGCGATCTCCTCCAGCACGACGCGCAGCTCCCGCCCCATGGCCTCGACGCGGGGCGTGGGCCGCGACTCCTCGACGGGCTCGGCCTGGACCCACAGCCCGGAGCGCTCGGTGACGACACCGGCGCCGAGGCGGGCCCGCTGCAGGCCACGCACGATGGCGGCCAAGCCACCGCCGGGCAGCTCGCCGGCGTTCTCGACCTGCGCGATGACGCCCACTCGGGCGGTGCGGCCCTCGACCTGGGGCACCAGGAGCACGCGATGGTCGTCGCCGGAGCGCGCCGAGGCGATGGCGCCGAGCGCCTCGTCCGAGTCGAGCGCGATCGTGACGACAGTCGTGGGAAAGACCACGCCGTCCGGGATGGGGACGACGGGAAGGGCCAGGGAGACGGTGTCGGTATCGGCCATAGACGCAGGATAAGGGTCGACTTGCACTTTGCAACTGACCCTCGGCCGATGCTGAGTGTGACACACTCAACTGTCTTGGGCGGAATATGTTGCCCCAGCTTGGAGCGCTCGCTTGTGTCGCTCTTCGGGGCGGCTTCCGCTCCAACGGGCGCCACTGGCGAGCTGGGGTGCGCTGCCTGCCTCCGAGCCAGGCACCTCAGCTCTCGACGGAGGCGGCGTGGGCCAGCGCCTCGTCCCACGTGGCGGCGGCGGCGAGGAGCTTGCGGTAGGGCATCGTGAGCTTCGGCAGGCTGATGCCGAGCACGCCGTGCAGGCGGCCGGCGGCCTCGTACAGGGCGACGAAGCGGCCCTCCGTCACGGACCCGTGGACGATCCGCACCTCGTCGGTGTCGGAACCCCGGCCGAGGAACTGGATGCGGCTGTCGTACTGGTCACTCCAGAAGAACGGCACCGGGGCGTACGGCGTGGGGTCGCCACCGGCGGCGGTGGCCAGCAGGTTGCGAGCGGCGGCGGCGCCCTGCTCGGCGGCGTTGGTCCAGTGCTCGAGCCGCATCTCCTCGCCGAACAGCTCGTTGGGCCAGCGCACGAGGTCGCCGGCGGCGTAGACGCCGGGTGGCCCGGCGGCGAGGGTCGCGTCGCAGACGACACCGTCGCGCAGCTCGAGGCCGCTCGACTCCAGCCAGTCGGTCACCGGCGCCACGCCGATCCCCACCACCACGATGTCCGCATCCACGGCCGAGCCGTCGGTGAGGCGCACCCGCTCGACTCGGGTCGTGCCCTCGATGCCGGCCACGCCCAGGCCGAGGCGCAGGTCGACGTCGTTGCGGCGGTGCAACTCGGCACAGGCCATGCCCATCTGCAGCCCGAGGCCCCGAGCGAGCGGCACCGGCAGCGCCTCGATGACGGTGACGGCCAGCCCGGCGCGTCGCGCCGTGGCCGCGACCTCGGCGCCGATGAAGCCGGCCCCGACGACCACCACGCGATGAGGCTGGGCGTCGAAGGCGGTTCGCAGCCGCAGCGAGTCGTCGAGCGTGCGCAGCACGAAGAGGCCGTCGAGGTGGGGCTGGCCGGCGAGGTGGCGCGGCGCCGCCCCGGTGGCGATCAGCAGGCCGTCGTACGTGAGCGACCCGCCGTCGTCGAGGGCGACGCGTCGCTCCATCGGATCGAGGGCGGTGGCGCGCACGCCGAGGCGCACGTCGAGGTCGAGCTCGGTGTACTCGTGCTCTTTGCGCAAGTGGATGCGCTCGGGCTCGAGCTCACCGGCGAGGAGCTTCTTCGACAGTGGCGGCCGGTCGTAGGGCAGATGGGCCTCCGCCCCGACGAGGGTGATCCGCCCGTCGAAGCCTTCGGTCCGCAGCGTCTCGACGCCCCGCAGCCCGGCCAGGGACGCACCGACCACGACGACGTGCGAGAGCATCGGGACACCATAAAAGAGGTGGAGCACCCGACCGGGCCAGCCGGCGGCCGAACGGGCGGCCACCGTCGCCGTGATCGGACGACCGCTGCCACCACAGCGGGCCTCGGATCACGGCGCTTCCGGCTCGGCCGGGTGCTCTCGCACCCGAACCCCACGCGCATCGTGCCAGGGCCGCGCGCCGACCTCGTTGCGGCTTGTTGACGATCGCGCGCGCTGCGGCTCGGAGTGCCGGAACATGATGCTGATGCGCGGTCCGGCCGCCGCGACCTTGGGCACGGTGTGCTCCCATTGGTGCTGGATGGCGCCGCCCAGCACGAACAGGTCACCCTGGCCCAGCAGGAACGGCTGTGACGACCCGCCGCCGAACGGCCGGAGCAGGAAGGGCCGGGGTGCGCCGACGCTCACGATGGCGACCACCGGATCGGCCTGCGTCTTCGACACCCGGTCGCGGTGCCAGGCCACGCTGTCGCGCCCGTCGCGATAGAAGTTGAAACCGACGCTGTCGAAGTGCAGGTCGTAGCGGCGATCGAGGGCGGCGGCCATCTCGGGCACGACCGCCAGAGGCAGCTCGTGCGGGCCGTCGTCCTCGCTCCACCACCACGTGAGCCGCGGCTCGTCGACCATGCGGTCGTACATGCGCACGCGCCGCTGGCGCCACGGGAGTCGAGCGACCAGCTCGGCGAACACGTGGTCAGAGCCCTGCAGCCACCGGGGCAGGCGGTCGACCCACGACGTCTCGTCGAGCCAGGTGCGCCCGAGGCCGGCCAGGTCGGCGTCGACCGCCGGCGTCTCCAGGCCGAAGAGCGACGCCTGCCATGAGAGGTCTTCTGCGAACATTTGTTCGTCATCCTGACGAGCGCGACGGGCAACGTCAAGTCGATTGCGAGACTGCCGGCGTGGCCGCCGTCATTCCCGTCGCCTCGGCCGACGACCCTCGACTGGCCGGTTACACCCGGCTCACCGACGCCGAGCACCGGCGCGCTCGTGAGGACGCCGATGGCACCTTCGTCGTGGAAGGAGTGACGGCGATCCGGCGGGCGCTGGCGTCGCGGTACGTGGTTCGGTCCGTGCTCGTCACGCCGGCCAAGCACGCCGCACTCGAGTCCGATCTGGCGACCTCGACCGCCGATGTCTACGTCGTCGAGCGGGACGTCATGAACGCCGTCGCCGGCTTCGACCTCCACCGCGGCGCCGTCGCGGTGGCAGCGCGCCGCCCGTTCACCGACCTGGCCACCGTCGCCACGACCGCCCGGCGGGTCGCCGTCCTCGAGGGTCTCAACGACCACGAGAACCTCGGCGCCGTGGCCCGTTCGGCGGCGGCTCTTGGCATCGCGGCCCTCGTGCTCGACCCGACGTGCGCCGACCCGTTCTACCGCCGCTGTGTCCGGGTCTCGATGGGCGAGATCCTGCACCTGGACCTGGCCCGGGCCGACCCGTGGCCCGACCGCCTCGATTTGTTGCGCGCCCGGGGCTTCGCCCTCGTCGCGCTCGCTCCTGATCCGTCGGCCGACCCGATCGACGTGGTGGCGGCGCGGGTGGCGGAGCAGCCGGTCGCCGTCCTCCTCGGGGCCGAGGGCCCGGGGCTGTCAGCGCCGGCGCTGGCGTTCGTCGATCACCGCGCCCGCATCCCGATGCGACCGGGCGCCGACTCGTTGAACGTCGGCCACGCGGCGGCGATCGCCTTCTACGTCTTGCGTTAGAAACAGCATGTGGTCAAGAAGGTCCTGACGCCGCTCGATCGCCTCCGCGCCATCTGCTTGTCGCTGCCCGACGTGACCGAACGCCTCAGTCACGGTGCGCCGACCTGGTTCGTGCGGAGCAAGACGACGTTCGTGACGTATTGGGAGGACGGCCACCACGCCGACCACTTCCCGCACCTGTGGTGCGCGGCGCCGCCCGGCGTGCAGCAGGAGCTGGTGGAGACCGAGCCGGACCGGTTCTTCCGGCCGCCCTACGTCGGTGGCCGCGGCTGGATCGGCGTGCGGCTCGACGGCCGCGTCGACTGGAGCGAGATCGGGACCATCTGCGAGGAGGCCTACCGTGTGGTCGCCCCCACGGCGCTCGTCGCGATGCTCGACGCCGAGCGCCGCAATTAGCAGGAGGTTGGCATGGCCGACGTGAAGCCCATCCCCGACGACTACCCGCGTGTATCCGCCTACATCACCGTCGACGGCGCCGCCGCCGCCATCGAGTTCTACAAGAGCGTGTTGGGCGCGACAGAACGAGGACGTCTGCCCGGGCCCGACGGGCGGATCGGCCACGCCGAACTGAACATCGGCGACAGCCTCATCATGCTGTCCGACGCCTTCCCGGACATGGGCGTCCGTGACCCGAAGGACATCGGCGGCACACCCGTGACGCTGAGCGTCTACGTCGAAGATGTCGACGACGTGTTCGCCCGGGCCCTCGCCGCCGGTGCCACCGAGCAGCGACCCGTGCAGAACCAGTTCTACGGCGACCGGTCAGGCCAGTTCGTCGACCCGTGGGGGCACCGCTGGAACGTCGCGAGCCGCGTCGAGAACGTGAGCCCGGAAGAGATGGAACGCCGCGCCGCCGCCATGGGCAGCCACTAGCGCGACGAGATGAACCCGCCGAAGGGCTGGCCTCGTTCTCGGCGTGGTCCGCGTCGAAAACGAGGCAGAACGACGCCGAGAAGCTGAACGACGCCGAGTTTTGGGCTACAGCAGCTCCCGGAGAGCGCCGAGATCGTCACTCGAGGGTTGCCAGCGCAGGGCGCCGGCATTGGCGCGGACCTGCTCGGGTGAGGTGGCGCCGGCGATCACCGACGCCACTGTGGGCTGCGCCGCCAGGTAGCCGACGGCCACGTCGAGCAGGGCGACGCCGTGCTCGGCGGCATAGGCCTCGAGCTTCTCGACGACGTCGAACCGGTCGTCGCTGAGCCGCTTGTGGAGGTTCCACACGTGGTAGCGACTGCCCTCGGGCGGCGGCTCGCCCCGGCGGTACTTCCCGGTGAGCAGGCCGCTGAAGAGGGGGAAGTACGGCAGGAAGCCGAGGCCGTAGTGCTCGCACGCCGGGAGCAGCTCGGCCTCGACGTTGCGCCTCATGAGGCTGTACTCGTTCTGCGCGCTCACGAACCGCTCGTAGCCCTTGCTGCGAGCGACCCAGTCGGCGTCGGCCGTCGCCCACGCCGTGAAGTTGGAGTGACCGACGTACCGGACCTTGCCCTCGTGCACGAGATCGTCGAGGGCCGACAGCGTCTCCTCGATCGGCGTCGCCGGGTCGGGCACATGCATCTGGTACAGGTCGATCCAGTCGGTGCGCAGCCGCCGCAACGATCGCTCGACGGCGCGCCGAATGTACCGGCGCGATCCCCGCGCGCCGAAGTCGGCGCCGTTGCCGCCCCGCACGTCGCTCCCGAACTTGGTGGCGATCACCACGTCGTCGCGCCGCCCGTCGAGGACCTCGCCCAGGATCTCTTCGGACGCACCGTAGGAGTCCGACGTGTCGATCAAGGTGATGCCTTCGTCGATGGCAGTGTCGATGACGGCGCGACTGGCGTCGAGGTCGAGCCTCAACCCGAAGTTGTTGCCGCCGAGCCCGATGGTGGAGACGGTGAGCCCCGATTGCCCGAGGCGGCGGAAGGTCATGTCGGCCATTGGCCGCACAGTACCGGCCGGCGCGACGATCGGACCATGAGCGACCTCGCCGCCACCGCCCCGGCCTTCGTCGAGATGGCCCACCGCATCGTGTGGGCCAGCGCGGCAACGGTCGGACCGGACGGGCGGCCCCGCAGCCGGATCCTCCATCCCTACTGGCAGTGGGACGGCATGTCGCTCGGCGGCTGGATCGCGACCGGACCGACGCCGACGAAGGTTGCCCACCTCGAACGCAACCCGTACGTGTCGCTCAACTACTGGTCGCCGA
>DASXAI010000556.1:0-3465 GCA_036406775.1 Acidimicrobiales bacterium | reverse complement strand
GTCGGCGAAGACGACCTCGTGCGACGGGTGCAGCTCGGCTTCGACGGGTCTCAGATCCCCGGCGGTGAGACCGCCGGTGTCAACGCCACTGTGACACTGGAGTTCTACGACTTCGGCACACCGGTCGACATCACGGTGCCGTCGCCCGATCAGGTCTTCAACTTCGACCCGAGCATGTTGAAGGGACTGCCCGGGCTGTCGGGTCTCCCGGGCCTCGGCGGCAGCTGACGATCGGCTTCTAGGGGACGACCAACACCGGGACGGGCGAGCGGTTCAGGAGGTCGGCCGCCGTCGAGCCGAGGGTGGCGGCCAGTCCCCGCCCTCGACTGCCGATGACGATCATGTCCACCGGCGCTTCTTGCAGCAGACCCAGCAGCGCGTCCACCGGACGGCCCGGGCGTACCGCGAAGGCCCACGCCACGTCGTAACGGTCGAGGATCTCCGCGCACTCGGCGTGCGACTGATCCTCGAGGGCGGCGAAGGTCTCGCTGAGGGGTTCAGGTGGTGGTAACGCCTCGCCGCGGCCGCCGAAGCCGGCGAGAGTGCGGGCGTGCAACACGTCGATACGGGCGCCGAGCGCCGCCGCCAGCGTGGCCGTCACCTCGAGCGCGCGTCGCGACTCGAGCGACCCGTCCACGCCGACCACGATGTTGCGCATCGGCGCGACCGTAGCGTCAAGACACGATGCTCACGCCCCCTGGGCCGACCAGAAGGCCGATGATGATCAGCACGATGCCAGCGACGATGGCGCCGCGGATGAGCGCCACGATGCCGGCGATCACGAGGATGACGGCGGCCAGCCATAGGAAGAAAAGCATGACGGTGACATACCCATCGGCCTCGGCCGGGAAACCTGCGCCGCGGCCGCGTGGCTATCCGCGAGGATGAGAGGCGGAGGTTCGCGTCATGTCCACCCGGACCACGCTGACGGCGCGCGGCATCACCGTCACCCACGGCAAGCGGCCAGTGCTCACCGATGTCGACCTCACGGTCGCGCCCGGTCACCGGGTGGGCGTCATCGGTCCGAACGGCGTCGGCAAGTCGACGTTGCTACGCGTGCTGGCCGGACTGAACGGCCCGAGCGGGGTCGCGTCGACGTGGCGCCGCCCCGCGCCGTGGTGGGGTATCTGCCGCAGGAGCCCGAGCGGCGATCGGCGGAAACCGTCGCCGCCTTCCTCGCCCGCCGCGCCGGCGTGACGGCGGCGTCCGGCGAGCTCGAGGCGGCGGCGGGCGCCGTGGCCGCGGACGAACCGGGGGCCGCCGACCGGTACGCGGTGGCGCTGGAGAGATGGCTCGACCTCGGCGCGGCCGATTTCGACACGCGGGCCGGGGTGACGTGGGCCGATCTCGGCCTGGCCGCCGACGTCCTGGAGCGTCCGATGGCAGTGCTCTCCGGTGGGCAGGCGGCGCGCGCCGAGCTGGCCGCCACGCTGCTCAGCCGCTTCGACGTCTTCCTGCTCGACGAGCCCACCAACGATCTCGACCTCGACGGGCTGCGCCGCCTGGAGGAGTTCGTCCTGACGCTGACGGCGGGGGCAGTGATCGTGAGCCACGACCGGACCTTCCTCGAGCGCACCGTCACGAGCGTGCTGGAAATCGACGAGCACGATCACACCGCCCGGCGGTTCGACGGCGGCTGGACGGCGTACCTCGACGAACGAGCGGCGGCCCGTCGCCACGCCGAGGAGGCCTACGCGGCCTACGTGGACCAGCGCGACACCTTGGCCGAACGGGGCCGGCGGCAGCGGGCGTGGGCCCGCGCCGGCGTGGCGCGTGCAGTGAACCATCCCGACGACGGCGACAAGCACGTCAAGCGGTGGCGCGTGGCGAGCGCCGAGGCGCGCGCCGGCGACGCCCGGCGGACCGAGCAAGCGTTGGCCCGGCTCACCGCGGTGGAGAAGCCGTGGGAGGGCTGGGACCTCCGGCTGCAGATCGCCGAGGCTTCTCGGAGCGGCCAGGTCGTGGCCCGGCTCGACGCCGCCGTCGTGGAGCGGGGAATGTTCCGGCTCGGTCCGGTGGATCTCGAAGTCGACCGGGGCGACCGCATCGCGGTCGTGGGCCCCAACGGTGGGGGCAAGACGACATTGCTCGACGCCCTGCTCGGACGCATCCCGCTGACCTCGGGTGCGCAGTGGCTCGGCCCCGGTGTCGTGGTGGGCGAGCTCGACCAGACGCGGGATCGTCTCGCCAGCGACCGCCCGCTGGTCGAGTCGTTCCCCGCCGCCACAACACTCCTCGTGCCGGACGCCCGAACGCTGCTCGCCAAGTTCGGGCTCGGCGCCAACGAAGTGCAACGCCGCCTGTCGTCGCTGTCGCCGGGCGAGCGCACACGCGCCGTCCTCGCCCTGCTAGCGGCCCGAGGGGTGAACACGCTCGTGCTCGACGAGCCCACCAACCACCTCGACCTGCCCGCCATCGAACAGCTCGAGCAGGCGCTGGCCACCTTCGACGGGACCCTGCTGCTCGTCACCCACGACCGGGCCCTGCTCGACTCGGTGGAGACCACGCGCGTCGTCGACGTCGTCGACGGCGTCGTCAGCGAACGTCGATGAAGAGGCTCTGGGCGGCGAGGCCCAGCTGGCTGCTGCGGTCGTAGATCGCGCTCTCGGCCAGCCCGATGCCGTGGGCACCGAGGTGGCTGCGGGACCGGAAGGCGATCCACTCGCCGGTGGGGTACCGCCACAGATGCACCGACAACTCCGGGTTGATGAAGACGTGGGTGTCGAAGCCGACGACGCCGGACACGCCGTTGCCCATGTCCGACAGCGCCATCGTCCGTTGCAGCGGCGTGAGCTCCTCGCCCGCCACCAGCGGCACGAGCAATCGGCCCCAGAAGGCGACGGGGCCGGGCTGGTCCCACGCCCCCTCGGTGAACCGGAGGTCGATGGCGTCGCGGTGGAACGCCTCGTCGCTCTCGAGCAGCGGGGCGCCCGAGTCCAGGCCTTCGGGGGAACCGGGCGGTTCGTCGGGCACGAGCAGCGGGCCGCGCACGGGGTCCTCGTAGGGGAGGGGGACGGACGCCGACCGGATGCGCACCGCTCGACCCCGGACGACTTCGGTGCCACTGCCGGCCAGCGCCAGGCTGGCGTCGACCACCTGCACCTTGCGGCCCGTCCGGACCGCTGCCGTCGTGAACGCGATGGGCTCGAGGGGGATGGGTCGCAGCAGCTCGACAGTGAGCCGGGCCACCGGCATCGCGACGCCGTCGGGCGTCGGCACCGACTCCACCGCCCGCGCCAGGAGACCCGCCGGCGGCCCGCCGTGCATCGCGGTCGGGTCCCAGGGACCTCGCGCCAGCACGGTGGGCACGAGCACGTCGCCGTCGGGCTCGAAGATGGCGTCGGTCATGTCTGGAGGGGCAGCACGGCGTCGGCCACCGACGCCAGGTGCTCCGGCAGCGCCGACGGATCGGGCTCGGAGACGGGCAACACCACGAACTTCGAGAAGCCGGCGTCGACGAACTCG
>DASXAI010000555.1:0-10585 GCA_036406775.1 Acidimicrobiales bacterium | reverse complement strand
ATCCGGGCCCGGGCGAAGGCGGCCAGCGCCTCGGTCAGACCGGCGCAGGCATCGCCGTCGCCGGTGGCGGCGCAGACCAGCCCGCGGGCAAGGGCGGCGGTGGCGACGAGGTAGTCGCTGCGGTGGCGCGCCGCGCACTCCGCCAACTGGTCCGCGGTCCGCGCCGCCTGGTCGACCTGGCCGGCCGCCAGGTCCACCTCCACCAGGAGGGCCAACAAGGGCGCCGCGGCCGCACTGGTGGGCTCGAGCGGCGCCAGGGCCCGGTCGAGCACGTGGCGGGCCAGCACCGGCTGGCCTTTGGCGAGGGCGACGGCCGCGAGGGGCCGGGCGGCTTCGACGTCGTCCTGCAGCCCGTCGAGGAGTTGCTCGGCTTCCTCGAAACGCCCCTGGCGCACCCGCAGGTCGGCCAAGCGGATCAGCGCACCGGCCCGCAGCGTCTGGTGGCCGAGGCCCCAGAGCCGAACGGCCTCCATCAAGGCCTCGTCGGCCTCCGACCACCGGCCCGCGGCCGTCAACACGCCGCCGTAGTGGGTGCGGCAGAACGCCGAGACGGCGGGGAGGTTCCGACGGCGCGCCACCTCTTCGCCGACGCGTATCCACTGGTCGGCCCGGCCCACGTCGTTGGCGTGCTCGCACGCCGCGAACAGCTGGCAGAAGATCTCCTCGAGGACCTGGAAGTTGTCGACGTCGTGGCCGGCGACGGCGGCGAGCGCCTCGTCCAGCAGCGCCATGCCCTCCTCGGCGCGGTCGCCGTGGACGAGGCTGGCCCCGAGATAGGCGAGCGTGACGAACTCGAGGTCGGCGTCGCCCACCCGGCGGGCGACGGCCAGCGCCTCTCGGAAGTGCTCGTGCTTGCGCTCCCGATCGCCTTCGAACATCCCGAGGTTGAGGGCGACCCAGCCCGCCTCCGGCGAGTCGCCGGCGCCGGCGAGGAGCGTCTGGGCCCGGGCGATCCAGCCGTTCATCACCGCCCAGTCGCCCAGCACCGAGCCGTGCATGAACGCGAGGGTACGGGCGACCCGGACTGCGCCGGTCTGGTCGCCCGCGGTGCGGTGGGCGGCGTAGGCGCGCTCCCAGAGCTCCATGGCGCCGGAGTAGTCGAGGTCGATGTAGGCGGCGGCGGCCAGACCTTCGAGCGCCTCGCCGTCGCCGGGTAACGCGGTGAGCGCGGCTTCGAACGCCTCTCGGGCGCCCGCTGCGTCGCCACGCCGCAGGGCGGCGCGGCCGGCGCCGACCAGGTCGGCGGTCATCGACCGTCACTCTACGGTCCGGTGAGTTGGGGCGCCGTCAGGCGGCCTCGGCCCGCTCCATCAATTGGGCGAGCGCGTCGTCGAGGTACGTGCTCATCTCCCACAGGTCGGGCACCATCTCCCGGCACGACACGAACCCGAAGTCGAGGTTGTCCATGTAGCTCTGGACCGTCATGTTCAGGCCGAGGCCGTCGACCACCATCGACACCGGGTAGAAGTGCTTCATCGTCGCCCCCGACAGGTAGAGCGGCTGGCGCGGTCCGGGCACGTTCGAGATGACGACGTTGTAGGGCATGTTCATGAAGTCGGCGATGCGGATCCCGCTGGCGAGCCGAGCCGCTTGGGCGGCGAGCACGGGCGGTGTGAACTGCGACATGTCCGTGAGGACGGCGGCCGGCACGGCGCGCTGCACCTCCTTGGCCGCCAGCATCGAGTCGTGGATGGCCATCAGCCGCTCGACCGGATCGGCGATGTTGGTGTGGAGCGACGACACCACGCCCGCGACCTGGTTCGAGCCGGCGCTCTCATCGCCGGTGCGGACGGAGACGGGCACCATGGCCACGAGCGAGGCGTCGGGTAAGGCGTCACGCTCGGAGAGATAGCGGCGTAGCACCTCGGCGCACAGCTCCATGACGACGTCGTTGATCGTCACGCCGAACGCCCGCTTCACGATCTGGGCGTCGCCCAACCGCAGCGTCCGGATGGCCAACCGGCGGTGGGCCGTGATGGCGCCGTTGAACGGTGTGCGGGGCACGCCGGCGAGCGGCGGGGCCGAACCGTTGCCCCGCTCGGCGCTCCGGAACGGCTGCCACCCTGGCATCGACGCCGCCATCATGTCGCGGAAGGCCTTGTTGGCGCCCAGCGACATCCCGGCGGTGAGCATCTGCATCTGCAGCCGCATCGCCCTGGCCGGGTGGCTGACGAGCTCGAACATGGCCCGGCCGGCCAACTCGAACGGCGTCGGTGTGCGCTCGGGCGGCGGCGGGGCCGCGGGCGGCTCGATGTGGCGGCCCTCGGGCTCGGCGTCGAGCATCACCTGGAGCATCTCGGCGCCCGACGCGCCGTCGATGGTGGCGTGGTGGATCTTGGTGAGGATGGCCACGTTGCCGTCGGCGAGGCCGCTGATCACGTACCACTCCCACAGCGGCCGGGTGCGGTCGAGGGGCCGGGCGATGATCCGGGAGACCTGCTCGCCGAGCTGGCTTTCGTTGCCGGGCGCCGGGAGGGCGATCTCCCGGAGGTGGAACTCGAGGTCCATGTCGGGGTCGTCGACCCAATAGGGGTTGGTCAGGCCGAGGGGGTCGCTCACCAGCTTGCGCCGGTAGACCTCGAGCAGATGGAGGCGCTCGTCGAACATCCGCCGGACGTCGGCGTAGATGTCGCCCGTCCTCGACGTCGACGGATCGAGCACGATCAACGACGCGACATGCCCGAACTGTGTCGCCGTCTCGATGTTCAGGAAGCTGGTGTCGACACCCGACAGCTGTTTCATCGCAACCCCCAGTCGTACGCGATGCCGATTCTGGCGCGCTGCCAAGCTATCGACGACAGTCGCCGTCGCGACCCGACATTCATCATGTGAAATAGGTGTACGTTCCGCGTCATGACGGCTCAGTTCCAGGACCGCGTCGCCGTCGTGACCGGCGCGGCCGGGGGCATGGGCCGGGCCATTGCGCAGGCCTTCGCCGCCGCCGGTGCCAGCGTCTTCGTGGCCGACGTCAACGAGGACGGTGGCAACGAGACCGTCGCGATGATCACAAAGGATGGCGGCCGATCGCAGTTCGTCCGGACGGACGTGTCGAACGCCAAAGCCGTGGAGGCCATGGTGGCGGCGGCCGTGACGGCCTTCGGCGCGCTCCACTGCGCCGTGAATGCGGCCGCCATCGAACTCGAGGCCGACCGGCTGGCCGACATCGACGAGGCCACCTTCGACCGCCTCATGGCCGTGAATCTGAAGTCGATCTTCCTCTGCTTGAAGTACGAGATCGGCCAGATGCTGGCCCAGGGCGACGGCGGCGCCATCGTGAACATCGCGTCCACCAACTCGTTCCGGCCCCAGCCCCACCAGTCGGTCTACACGGCGACCAAGCACGGCGTGATCGGCATGACTCGCAACGCCGCCATCGACTACGCCGGCGACGGCATCCGCATCAACGCCATCTGCCCCGGCTCGATCGACACGCCGATGCTCCGGGCCGCCATCGACCGGCGGGGCCGCGATCCGCAGGAGGTCGCCAACCGGCTGAGCCTCGTCGGGCGGTTCGGCACGGTCGACGAGATCGCCAAGGCGGCGTTGTGGCTGTGCTCGGACGAATCGTCGTTCACGATGGGTCATGCCCTCGCGGTCGACGGTGGCTACCTGGCCCGGTGACGATGGAGTTCGGCGCCAACTTCAACTCGGGGGACCTGTCGCCCGCGATGTGGGCCCGCCGCCGCGAGGACGAGGGGTGGGACGTGCTCGGGTGCGCCGACCACTTCTTCAGCATGCGACGCGGCGCCTATCCGCACCTGTGGGTCACGCTGGCCACGTTCGCCGCCGCCACCACTCGGGTGGGCTTGTCGTCGTCGTTCGCCAACAACCTGTTGCGCTCGCCGGTGGAGTTCGCCCAGGCCGCGCTGGAGATGCAGGTCGTCTCGGACGGGCGGTTCGAGGCCGGCCTCGGTGCCGGCTGGACCCGCGACGAGATCGACGCGGCCGGGCTCCACTACCCGGCGCCGGCCGAGCGAGCGGCTCGCTACGCCGAGGCCATGCAGATCATCCGCCAGATCTTCGACGGCGGGGCGTGTCGGTTCGACGGCCGCTACTACCAGGTCGACCTGCCGAGGCTTCGACCCCAGACCGAGGAGGCGCCGCCCCTTGTCGGCTCGCTCGGCGGTCCTCGCACGATCCGAGAGGTCGGCCCTCTCGTCGACCGGGTCGAGGTCAACGTCAGCTCGGCCGCGACGCGTGCCGGTGCCCTCGATCTCGACCTTCTCGCTCGCGTCGAACGCGCCGACCTCGACGCGCTGGTCCGCGGCGTCCGCGATGTCAATCCGACGGCACCGCTCGGGATGCTCGTGCTGTGCAACGTCGGCGACGACGAGCGCACCCGGGCCTACGCGGAGCAGATGGGCGGCTCGTTCCTGGGCCAGTTCTTCGGTCCACCGGAGAACGTCGCGGACGCTCTCCTCGAGCTGGAGGACGTCGGCCTCTCACGGGTGCAGATCACCCCGTTCTTCGAGTCGAGCTTCGAGCTCCTGGCCCCGTACCTGGAAGGATCGTGATGCAGTTCGGCGCCGTCTTCCCCACGACCGAGATCGGCACCGACCCGGTCGCGATCCGGGACTTCGCCCAGGCCGCCGAGAGCCTCGGCTACGCCCGCATCACGGCCTACGACCACGTCCTCGGGGCCGAGCACGCCGATCGAGAGCCGCCCCTTCACGGTCCCTACACGCCCGCCGACGCCTTCCACGAGCCGATGGTGCTGTTCGGCTTCCTCGCCGGCGCCACCAGCCGCATCGAGCTGGCCACGGGTGTGCTGATCCTGCCGCAGCGGCAGACGGCGCTCGTGGCCAAGCAGGCGGTGGAGGTCGACGTTCTCTCAGGCGGTCGCCTGGTGCTCGGTGTGGGCACCGGCTGGAACCACGTCGAGTACACGTCGCTCGGAACGACCTTCCGCGACCGGGCGCGCCGCATGGAGGAGCAGATCGACGTGCTGCGCGCGCTGTGGCGCGACGAGCTCATCGACCACGACGGCCGCTTCCACCGCATCGAGCGGGCGGGCCTGAACCCGTTGCCGGACCGGATCGTGCCGATCTGGCTGGGCGGCTCGTCCGACGCCGCCCTGGCCCGCTCGGCCCGCATCGGCGACGGCCACATCTTCGGCCACGCCGGCGACCGGATCGTCACGGCCGCCACGAAGCTGCGCGCCGAGCTCGGCGCGCAGGGCCGCGATCCGGCCACGTTCGGCATGGAAGCCATCGTCGACTACGGGTTCGGGCCGGATGTGTGGCAGGCCGAGCGGGCCAAGTGGGACGCGGCGGGCGGCACGATCGTGTCGATGCGGGCCATGAGCACGGCGGCCGACTACCTGCGCATCCCACCGCCGCACCTCACGTCGCCCGACGAGCACATCGCCGCCCTCGAACGGTTCATCAAGGAAGTCGCCGAGTGACGAAGGAGACCCATGAGCGTTCCGATCAACATCCCCAAGCTTGGTGTGTCCATGAGCGAAGGGACCCTCATCGAGTGGCTCGTCCCGGACGGCACCACCGTCACCGAGGGCCAGGAGATCTACCGGCTGGAGACGGACAAGGTCGAGAACGACGTGGAGTCACCGGCATCGGGGACCATCAGGATCACGGGCATCGAGGGCGAGATCTATGCCGTCGGCGACTCGATCGGGGAGATCGAGTCCTGACCCGCCGTCACCGTTCAGAGCAGGCGGTAGACCTCGTAGGTCACCTGCCGGCCGCCGGAGCGGCCGATGCCGACGGCCTGGATCCCGTTGAGCCACGCGTGCGGACCGGCTCCGGCCTCGAACCGGCACGCCACGCGGATGTCGACCATGCCGTCGGTGCCGCGGGACGCCACGCCCGTGTACGTGAAGAGCACCGGTTCGGCGTCCTCGGGCTGGAGGACGAGGCGCACGTCGACGCCGAGCGTGCCGTCCGGGCCCACGCTGGCCCAGTCGCCTCCCGGCGCCGGCACGACCGTGCCCCGCAGGTGCGGGCCTTCCATCGTGCCGCCGGTGACGGCGTACAGCGCTCGGGTGCCGCGGGGTGTGCCGTGCACCGTGACGGCGGGCGCCGTCGTGCACGTCAGCGTGAAGAGGTGCTCGACCGCGAGCGTGTCGTTCGCCATCTCGTCCTGCTAGCGCCTGTACGGCGTGGCTCGCAACTCGCGTCCACCGGGAGAGGAGGAGGCCGTGGTCCACGTGGCTTCGCGGCTGGCCGGCGAGCGGCCTGACGAGATCGCGTTGCGCGACGGCGCGGTCGCTTTCACGTGGGCCGAGGTCAACGACGCGCTGAACCGGGTGGCCAACCGGCTCCGGGCCCTCGACCTCGGTCCCGACCACCGCGTGGCGGTGCTGGCCCACAACAGCACCGAGACGTTGCTGGCCCACCTCGGCGCCCTGTTCGCAGGAGCGTCGAGCGTGCCGGTCAACTTCCACCTCAACGCCGAGGAGGTCGCGTACATCCTCGGCGACTCGGGCGCGCGCGTGCTGTTCGTCGGGCCCGAAACGGCCGCGACGGGCATCGAGGCGGCGGCCGAGGCCGGCGTGCCGCTCGTGATCGGATGGCGGTGTCCGAGTTCGCCCGCCGTGACGGCGTGGGACGACTGGCTGCGAGACGCCGACGCCGGTGAGGTCACGTCGGACGTCACGCCGCGGCCGAACCTCATGTACACGTCGGGCACCACGGGCCGGCCCAAGGGCGTCGAGCTGCCGCCCACCATGTTCGCCGGCGGCGCCACCATGGTGGAGCACGTCGCGGCGCTGGCCCAGCAGGGGCTGGCCCAGTACGGCACGCACCTCGTCGTGGGGCCGATGTACCACACCGGACCGCTGTCAGGCGTGCGCCTGCTGGCCACGGGCATCCCCGTCGTGATCCTGGAACGGTTCGACGCCGAGAACGTGTTGCGCGCCGTCGAGACGTACCGGACCGAGAGCACGGTGATGGTGCCGACGCACTTCGTACGCCTGCTGGCGCTGCCCGAGGAGGTGCGGGGCAGGTACGACGTCAGCTCGATGCGGTTCGTCGCCCACACGGGCGCGGCCTGTCCGATCGACGTCAAGCGCCGGATGATCGAGTGGTGGGGGCCGATCTTCCAGGACTCCTACGGCGCCACCGAGGTAGGCACCACGTGCACCATCTCGAGCGAGGAGTGGCTCGAGCACCTCGGGTCGGTGGGCCGGGCCATCCCGCCGTTCACCGCCCTCGTCGTCGACGACGACGGCAACGAGCTGCCGGCCAACACCGAGGGTCGCCTGTTCTTCGAGGACGCCACCGGCCGGGGTGTCGTCTACCCGTCCGATCCGGAGAAGACGGCGCAAGCCCACCTCCGCCCGGGCGTCTTCACGCTCGGCGAGATCGGTTACATGGACGACGACGGGTACGTCTACATCACTGACCGCTTCAGCGACATGATCGTGTCGGGCGGGGTCAACATCTACCCGGCCGAGGCCGAGCAGGTGCTCATCGACCATCCGCAGGTGGCCGACGTCGCCGTGATCGGCGTCCCCCACCAGGAGATGGGCGAAGAGGTCAAGGCCCTCGTCGTGCCGGCCGACCCGAGCGATCCGCCCGACCCGGCTGCGCTCGTCGCATGGTGCCGGGAGCGGCTGGCGAGCTACAAGTGCCCGCGTTCGGTCGCGGTCGTCGACGACATCGGCCGCACCACCATGGGCAAGCTCAACAAGCGGGCCCTGCGCGCGCCCTACTGGCAGGGCGCCCGCACCATCGGTGGCTGAACGAGGCACGTGATGGCCCGGATTACGGGCAATCGCGTGCCTCGTTGCTCCCGACGGCCCTACGTGCCGGCGAGCTTGGCCACCACCGGCGCCATCGGCTCGATGCCGTCGGGTTGGAAGAGGATGGAGTTGATCCCCCAGCGCTCGCGGATCTGGAGCAGGTTCTCGGTGATCTGCGCGACGGAGCCGATCTGGAAGAACGGGGCGGTGGCGATCACGTCCGGCGGGAGACCGAACGCCCCAGCCACCTGCTCCACGACCTCGGCCGGCTTGTCCGTGACCGTGGTCTTGAAGACCTGCAT
Source organism: Acidimicrobiales bacterium (assembly GCA_036406775.1). GTDB lineage: Bacteria > Actinomycetota > Acidimicrobiia > Acidimicrobiales > Ilumatobacteraceae > DASXAI01. The sequence goes on along the minus strand of DASXAI010000555.1, from coordinate 2,581 downwards.
CTGGAGCTCGAGCTGATCGAAGCGGTCACCTGCCGCTTCCTTCACCCACGCGATCTTCTCGTCGACGGCATCGGCGGCGGCCGTCCGCATGGACTCCGGGTTGATCGACCGCGCCACGATCTTCGGATTGATGCCGACGATGTCGGCCTGTTGCGCCGCCAGCGACAGGATCTTGCGCCCGCCGCCGCCGATCATCACCGGGATGTCGCTCACGGGCTTGGGCATGCCGTCGGTCTGGGCCACGCGATAGTGCCGCCCCTCGAACGAGAACGGCTCCTTGCCCCAGAGGCCACGCAGGATCGTGACCGCCTCGGCCAGCCGCTCGATGCGAGTGGCGGCGTCGTCCTGGTGGATGCCAGCCACGTCGTAGTCGGCCTTCGACCATCCGGCGCCGATGCCGAGCGTGAACCGGCCCTCGCTCAACAGGTCGATGGTGGCGCCCTCCTTGGCGAAGAGGACCGGGTTGCGGAAGTCGACGCCGGCCACGTGCGGCCCCACCAGGATTCTGGACGTGGCGCAGGCCGCGGCCATCAGGGCCGGCACGGTGCCGAGCTGGCTCCCGAAGTGGTCGTCCATCTGGAAGCTCTCGTAGCCGAGGTCCTCGACCCGCTTCACCAGGTCGGTCCACTCCTTGGCCGAGCCGGCCTTGGTCGACTTGGCTCCGAACCGGAACGGACGAGTCGCCATGTCAGATCTCCTCTCGTGCGGTCACGACGTTCCCCAGGCGATCCCGCGCCGCAGGATCTCGATGAACTGCGGCACCTCCCACGAGCCGCGGTGGACCTCCGGGTACCGGGCGCCGTCGTGCGGCGGAGCGTCCATGTCCCAGTGGCCCCGGCAGTGCCCGAGGGTGAAGTACACGACTTCCCCGTGTCCGAGCGCCCGCCGGTACAGCACCGGCCGGGGGTCGTCGTCGGGCCAGTCGGCCTCGGCGAACCCGCGGGTGCGACCGGACCAGCGGGTCTCGAGCAGCGGCACGATGTCGGGGCCCACGTCCATCAGGTACAGCTCCTCGTGACCCGACTTGAAGGCCCCGATGCCAGCGATCAACGCATCGCCGTCCGCGCCGGGGGCCACCGTGACTTCGTACGGCGCCATCGAAGGGTGCGACAGGAACTGGCTCCCGAGCGTGTCGACCCACAGCGGGAACACTCGCGGCGTCTCGTACACGCCCTCGCCCACCGCCGCCGGCGGGTCGAGGGCGCAGTTCGTGCCGTGCAGGGCCAGCCACCGTCCGCCGCTCTCGACCCACTGCCGGATGGCCCGCTGCTCGGGCTCGCTCGGCCGCACGTCGCACGTGTAGGTCACGAGGAACGACGACGCCGTGATGAGGTCGACGTCGTGGAAGTGCTGGGCCACCTTCACCCGCACCCGTTCGTCCTCGGCCAGCAGCTGGAGCAGCCGGAGCCGGGCGAAGTCGAAGTCGTGGTACTTGCCGCCGCACACGAGGAAGGCGTCGATGCGGCCTTCACCAGCCACGGGCGCCTACTTCATCGACCGGATCGTGTCGACGATTCCCGCCGCGTTCGGATAGAAGGCCCCGACGAGCTGCGGTGCGGCCGGCACGGACGAATCCGGCGACGTGATGCGGCGCACCGGCCCCGCCAGTTGGCCGTGGAGCTCGTCGTGGATGCGGGCCGCGATCTCGGCGCCCGGCCCGCACGTCCGCACCGCCTCGTGCACCACCGCGGCACGGCCGGTACGGGCGACCGACTCGAGAACGGTGTCCATGTCGAGCGGCGCCAGCGACCGCATGTCGATGACCTCGGCCGAGATCTCCGATCCGGCCAGCTCGTCGGCCGCTTTGAGCACCTCACCCATCATCCGGCCCCAGCTGATGATCGTGACGTCGTTCCCCCGCCGCCGAGTGGCCGCCGACCCCAACGGGATCGTGTACCGCTCGGTCGGCACCGATCCTCGCCGCATCATCAGCGCCGTGCACTCGATGAAGACGCACGGGTCCTCGTCTTCGATGCAGGCCAGCAGCAGACCCTTGGCGTCGTAGGGCGTCGACGGGTAGACGACCTTGAGCCCTGGTGTGTGCATGAGCAGGGCCTCGTTCGACTGGCTGTGCTGCGCCCCAATGGGGGTGCCGCCCACCATGAAGACGCGCATCGTCAGCGGCGCCAACGTCCGGCCGCCTGACATGTAACGCAGCTTGGCGGCGTGGTTGGCGAGCTGGTCCCACGCCACGCCGATGAAGTCCATGAACATGATCTCGGGCACCGGGCGCATGCCCACCATGGCAGCCCCGATCGACGCCCCGATGATCGCCTCTTCGGAGATCGGGGTGTTGCGGACGCGGTCCTCGCCGAACTTGGCGGACAGGCCCTCGGTCGTGTGGAACACACCGCCGCCCGCGGAGTCGGCCACGTCCTCACCGAGCAGGAACACCTCGGGGTTGGCCGCCATCGCCTGCTCGAGCGCCTCGGTGATCGCCTTGCGGAAGGTGAGTTGCTGGTTGGGCTCGGTGTCCTCACCGGGCTCGCTCCCGCGCTCGGCCGGCACCGACCACACGTCGCCGGTGACGTCGGCCGGATCGGCCGACGGTTCGGCGGCCGCCTCCTCGTAGGCGGCGTCG
>DASXAI010000554.1:0-12392 GCA_036406775.1 Acidimicrobiales bacterium | reverse complement strand
TGATGTCGTCGGAGGTCGTGCGGGCCGTGTACCTCGGCACCGAGAAGGTTGCGACGTGAGCCTGCTCGAGATCGACGGTGTCGACGCCGGGTACGGCGCCCTCCAAGCACTGTTCGGTGTCAGCCTGGCGGTCGAGGAAGGCGAGGCGTTCGCCGTCATCGGCGCCAACGGCGCCGGCAAGTCGACTCTCATGAAGGTCCTGGCCGGGCTCGTCCCCGCCCGAGCCGGCGAGGTCCGCTACGCCGGCCGCTCGCTGGCGGGCGTCCCGGCCCATCGGCGGGTGATGCTCGGGATGTCCCTGGTGCCTGAGGGCCGGCGCATCTTCCCGAGCCTGTCAGTGGAGGAGAACCTCGACGTCGGCCGCTACCGACGGCGTGAGGGCCCGTGGAGCAAGGAGACGGTCCTGGCCGCGCTGCCCCTGCTCGCACGCGTCGCCAGTCGATCAGCGGCTCGGCTGTCGGGCGGGGAGCAGCAGGCGCTCGCCATCGGTCGGGCCCTCATGGCCAACCCGCGGCTGCTCCTGCTCGACGAGGTGTCGCTCGGCCTGGCGCCGATCGTCGTGCAGCAGCTGTACGAAGCGCTCCCGAGGCTGCGAGCCGAGGGCACGACCGTTGTCGTGGTGGAGCAGGACGTGAACCGGGCCTTGGCCGCCACCGATCGGTTCTGCTGCCTGCTCGAGGGCCGTATCTCGCTGGCGGGGCGATCGCCGGGCGCCGACCGCGAGGAGATCACGGCCGCCTACTTCGGCCTCGGCACGGTGGCGGGGCGGGGACGCTGACCGATGCAGTGGGTCAACGCCGTCGTGCAGGGCATCCTGCTCGGTGGCCTGTACGCGCTGCTGGCGACCGGCCTGTCGCTCGCGTTCGGCGTGATGCGGCTCGTCAACCTGGCCCACGGCGACCTCGCCATCCTGTTCGCCTACCTCACCGTCTCGATCACCGACGCCATCGGGTGGAATCCACTGCTCAGCCTGCTGGTGGTCCTGCCGCTGGCGTTCGTGGCGGGGTGGCTGTTGCAGGTGCTGCTGTACGACCGGATCGTCGGCGTCGACCCCGCGTACCAGATCGTCGCCACCTTCGGCCTCGCCATCGTGATCCAGAACGTGTTGCTGGAGCAGTACTCGGCCAACACCCGGCGCCTCGACATCGGTTCGTTCGACGAGAAGTCGATCCGGATCACCAATCAGCTGTCGATCGGGTGGTTCCCGCTCATCACCTTCGTCGTCGCCGTGGCCGTGCTCGGGGCGCTGTCCTTGTTCATCGCCCGCACCCGTCTGGGGCGCGCCATCCGGGCGACGTCGGACGACCCAGACGCGGCGGAACTCATGGGCATCGCCCACAAGCGCATCTACGCCTTGGCGCTGGCGATCGCGCTGGCCACGGTGGCGCTGGCGGGCGTGTTCATCGGCGTCCGCACCCAGTTCGATCCGGCCGCCGGCCCGGCCAGCCTCATCTTCGCCTTCGAGGCGGTGATCATCGGCGGCCTGGGCTCGGTCTGGGGGACGCTGGCGGGCGGGCTCGTCCTCGGTGTGGCCCAGACCGTCGGCGCGCAGGCGCAGCCCGGCTGGGGCATCCTCGTCGGCCACATCGTCTTCCTGGCCGTGTTGGCGTTCAAGCCGACCGGCCTGTTCGGCAAGGCCACGGCGTGACGGAGATGATGCAGTGAGCGTCGACGCCGTCGCCGTCACCCCTCGCTACCGGGTGCGCCGCGCCACGAGCACGAGCCGCGTGTTCGCGATCGTCTTCGTCGTCGGCGTCGCGGTGCTGGCCGACCTGCCGGCATGGGGGAGCCCGTCGTTGATGCGCAAGTTGGTCGAGCTGTTCGTGCTCGTCGCGCTGGCGCAGATGTGGAACCTGCTGGCTGGGTACGCCGGCCTCGTGTCCATCGGCCAGCAGGCGTTCGTCGGCCTCGGCGCCTACGGGCTCATCGTGTTCGCCAACAACCTGGGCTGGAACGTCTACGTGGCGGTCGCGCCGGCGGCGGTGGCCGCCGCCGTCCTCGCCGTGCCGATCGGGCTGCTCGCCTTCCGGCTGCGAGGTGGCTACTTCGCCGTGGGCACGTGGGTGATCGCCGAGGTGGTCGCCCTCGTGGTCGCCAACAACTCCGCCGTGGGCGGCGGCTCCGGCGTGTCGCTCCAGGTCGGCGGGTACGACATCGTCACCCGCCAGCGCACCACGTACTGGCTCGCGCTCGCGCTCGGCGTCAGCGCCGTGCTCATCGCCTACGTCGTGTTGCGGTCGCGGCTCGGATTGGCGCTGCAGGCCATCCGTTCCTCGGAGGCCGGTGCCAGCGGCCTGGGAGCCAACGTGTACGCCGCCAAGTTCGCCGTCTACGTCATCGCCGCCCTGTGGACGGGACTGGCCGGCGCCGTCTACTACCTCGCCAACCTCCGGGTGCAGCCGACGGCGGCGTTCTCGGTGGCGACGTGGACGGCGCCGGTGATCTTCATCGTGGTGATCGGCGGCCTCGGCACCATCGAGGGCCCGATCGTGGGGGCGATCGTCTACTACGTGTTGCGGGACCGGTTCGCCGACTACGCCACGTGGTACCTCATGGGCCTCGGCGTCCTCTCCATCATCGCCGCCGTCTGGGTCCGTCGAGGGCTGTGGGGCACCGTCGCCCACCGCTTCGGGATCCGCCTCTTCCCGGTGCAGCGCCGAGTCACACGCACCGGCCCTCCCGTTTCGCGCTAGTTCATCCACGCCTGGCGTGGAAAACACAGCGTGAAACGGGGGATCAGGCGACCGTCACGTCGAGGCGTTGGAAGCCGCGGAAGTTCGGCGTGCTGACGCGCACGGCGCGGTTCATGTCGACGGCGACCGTGGGGGCGCGAGCGACGAGGTCCTCGACCGCCACGCGCGCCAGCACCCGCCCGAGCGGCGCGCCCACACAGAAATGAGTGCCGTGGCCCAGGCCCAATTGCCGACCGCCGGCCCGGTCGAGGTCGAAGCGGTCGGGGTCGGGGAAGGCGTCGGGGTCGCGGTTGGCCGCGCCGATGTGCACCAACACCTGCGCGCCCTCGGGCACCTTCGTGTCGCGGATCTCGAGGTCGCGCATCGGGGTGCGCACGAAGCCCTGGGCGGCGGCGTCCCACCGCATCGCCTCCTCCGTGAAGGCTCCGCAGAGCGCGGCGTCGGCGCGCAACCGGGCATGGATGTCGGGCAGCTCGGCCAGCGCGTGCACCATGTTCGTGAACAAGTTGTTCGTACTCTCGAAGCCGGCGGTGAGGAACGTCATCGTGGTGACGGCCACCTGCTCGTGGGTCAACGCCTCGCCGTCCTCGCGGGCGGCCAGCATGGCCGACATGAGGTCGTCGCCCGGGTCCTGCAGCCGGGCCTCCACCAGCGTGTCGACATAGGCGCGCAGCTCCCGCATGGCCACCACCTGTCGCGGCTCGCGGCCCGGTTCGGGCTTGTCGCGGACGAAGAAGTCGTCGAGCCAGTCCCGCACCCGCAGGAACTCGCCCTCGGGCACGCCGAACATCGTCCCCAGGATGCGGGCGTTCAACGGCGCCGAGATGTCGTGCACGTACTCGAACGTGCCCTTGGCGCACGCGGCGTCGTGCAGGCTCGCCGAGTCGGCGCGGATGAGCGGCTCGAGGCCCGCCACCGTGCGCGGCGTGAAGGCCTTGTTGACGAGCCGGCGGGCGAAGGTGTGCCGGGGCGGATCGGTGGTGCCCAGGGTGCGGCCGATCCGCTCGGGCAGGTCGTTGAGGAGGTTGCCCCGCCGTTGCGACGACCACACCTGCGGATCCGAGAACGCCGCCATGCAGTCGTCGAACCGGGTGAGCACCCAGATGTCCTCGACGGGCGAGTAGTGGACCGGGTCCTCCCGGCGCAGCTCGGCGTAGTACGGGTACGGGTCGGCCCGACGGGGCACGTCCAGGGTGTACGGCTCCACCACGGCACTTCCCCCCTTTCCACCAAGAGAACTACTGTGCGAGTAGCGTACGACGCCCGGGAGGTGCGGGGCACATGAGCGGAGACGTCTTCATCGTCGACGGGGTGCGGACGCCGATCGGCCGCTACGGCGGCGCTCTCGCCGGCCAGCGCCCCGACGACCTGGCGGCCACCGCCGTCCGGGCGCTCGTCGACCGCAGTCCCGACCTCGACCCGGGCCGCATCGACGACGTCCTCTTCGGCGACGCCAACGGCGCCGGCGAGGACAACCGGGACGTGGCGCGCATGGCTGTGCTCCTCGCCGGGCTCCCCACGAGCGTGCCGGGCGCCACCGTGAACCGCCTGTGCGGCTCCGGTCTCGAGGCCGTCATCGAGGCCAGCCGGGCGGTCGCCGTCGGCGACGCGTCGGTGTGCGTGGCCGGCGGTGTCGAGTCGATGACACGGGCGCCGTGGGTGTTGCTGAAGCCCGACGGCGCCTTTCCCCGGGCGCACGAGACATTGCACTCCACGACCCTCGGCTGGCGGATGGTGAATCCGCGCATGCCGGCCGAGTGGACGATCGCGCTGGGTGAAGGCGCCGAGGTGCTCGCCGACCGCTACCGCATCACCCGTGAAGCGCAGGATGCTTTCGCCCTCGCGAGTCACCAGCGGGCGGCAACGGCGTGGGCGGCCGGCGCGTTCGCCGACGAGGTGGTGGCCGTCGACGGCGTCGATCTTCCCCGCGACGAAGGCATCCGCGAGGACACCACGCTCGAACGGCTGGCCAAGTTGAAGCCGGCATTCCGTCCCGACGGCACGGTGACGGCGGGCAACTCGTCGCCGCTGAACGACGGAGCGGCGGCGGTGCTGGTCACCGACGAGGGCGGGGCGCGTGTAGCGGGACGAGAGCCGCTGGCGCGCGTCGTGTCCCGGGCCGTGAGCGCCGTCGACCCGCCGTTGTTCGGCATCGGCCCGGTGGAGGCAGCGCGCATGGCCCTCAAGCGCGCCGGCATCGGGTGGGGCGATCTGGCGGCGGTGGAGCTGAACGAGGCCTTCGCCGCCCAGTCGCTCGCGTGCCTGGCCGAGTGGGGCGAGCTCGATCCCGCCATCGTCAACCCGCAGGGCGGCGCAATCGCCCTCGGTCATCCGCTCGGGTGCTCGGGTGCTCGCCTCGTGGTCACGCTGGCCCACCAGCTCGCCCGGCGGGGCGGCGGCTACGGGCTGGCGGCCATCTGCATCGGCGTCGGTCAAGGGCTGGCCATGGTGCTGGAGGGTGCCTCGTGACGGTCACCGAAGGAGCGGTCCAGGCACTGGACCCGCCCTACCTCTGTCCCGACTACCGCTCCACCGTGTTGCGCGCGCCGAAGCGGCCGCTGCTGTCGTGGCCGGCCACGGTGCCCGACCCGGCGTTCCCGCTGCTCGGCGACGGCCGTCTCGGCCCGCTCGACCACGACCTCACCCAGCAGCACGACGGCGCGCCCCTGGGGGAGCGCATCACCGTGAACGGACGGGTCCTCGATCGCGACGGCCGACCTGTGCGCCGCCAGCTGGTCGAGATCTGGCAGGCCAACGCGGCGGGCCGGTACGCCCATCCCGTCGACCAGCATCCGGCGCCGCTCGACCCGAACTTCACCGGAGCCGGTCGCTGCCTCACCGACGACGACGGTTGCTACCGGTTCGTGACGGTGAAGCCCGGTGCTTACCCGTGGGGCAACCATCCCAACGCATGGCGTCCGGCTCACATCCACTTCTCCCTCTTCGGGACGTTGCTCTCGCAGCGGTTGGTCACGCAGATGTACTTCCCGGGCGATCCGTTGTTCGCCTTCGACCCCATCATGCAAGCCGTGCGCGATCCGGACGCCCGTCAGCGGATGGTCGCCTCGTTCGAGCTCGACCTCACCGAGCCCGAGTGGGCCCTCGGCTACCAGTTCGACATCGTGCTGAACGGCCGGCGGGCCACGCCGTTCGAGCCATGAGCGCCGCCACGCCCTCACAGACGGTCGGACCCTTCTTCAGCTTCGGCCTGGTGAACGCCAACCTGGTGGTGGCGCCCGGCGACACGGCACCCGTGCGCGTGGAGGGCTGGGTGCTCGACGGGGCCGGTGCCGGCGTGCCCGACGCCGTCGTGGAAGTACTCACGCCGGCCGGGTTCGGCCGGTGCCTCACCGAGGCCGACGGAAGCTACCGCTTCGTCGTGAGCAAGCCGTCGCCGCTCCGGCACGCCGACGGCACGGTCGAGGCACCGCACCTCGACATGTCGGTGTTCGCCCGCGGCCTGCTGCAGCGAGTAGCGACGCGCGTCTACTTCCCGGACGAGGACGCCAACGCCGCCGACCCGGTGCTGACGTCCATCGCCGCCGACGACGTGCGGGCCACGCTGGTGGCGCAGCCCACCGACGGTGCTCTCCGGTTCGACATCCACCTGCAGGGTCCGCAGGAGACTGCGTTCTTTGCCCTCTGACCAGCGCGCTTCCGGGCTGTTCGCCCCGATCTTCGTGTCGGACGCCATCGCCGCCACGACATCGGACGAGGCGTGGCTGCAGGCGATGCTCGACTTCGAGGCCGCGCTGGCGGGCGCCGAGGCCGATGCCGGCGTCATCACCAGCGCCGACGCCGACGCCATCGCGGCCGCGTGCCGGGCCGATGGGTTCGACGTCGACGAGCTCGGCCGGGCGGCGCGCCTGGGCGGCAATCCGGTCATCCCGCTCGTGCGGGCGTTGGGGGAGCGGGTCGAGGGCGACGCCGTGCACGCCGTCCACTGGGGCGCAACGAGCCAGGACGTGCTCGACACGGCGGCGATGCTGGTGACGGCGCGCAGCCTCGACGTCATCGCGGCCGAACTGGCGGCTCTCGCCACCAGCGCGGCCGACGTGGCCGAGCGCCACCGCCACACCTTGCTGGCGGCCCGGACGCTGTTGCAGCACGCCTTGCCCACCACCTTCGGGTTGAAGGCGGCCGGATGGCTGACCGCCACGCTCCAAGTGGCTGACCGGCTGGCGTGGGTGCGCGACGAGCGGCTGGCGGTCGAGCTCGGCGGGGCGGCGGGCACGCTGGCCTCGCTCGGACCGAACGGACCGGCGGTCGTCGCCGGTGTGGCCGAGCGCCTCGGCCTGGCCGTCCCGCTGCTGCCGTGGCACACCGAGCGGACTCGCATCGCGGACGTCGCCGCCGTGCTCGGTCAGGTGGCGGGCGTCGCCGGGAAGATCGCCATCGACGTCGCTCTGCTCACCCAGACGGAGGTGGCCGAGGCCTTCGAGCCGGCCGGGCCCGGGCGGGGTGGTTCGTCGACACTGCCGCACAAACGGAACCCGGTGGGCGCGGCGTCGGCGGTGGCGGCGGCGCGGCGCGCCCACGCCCTCGTCGGCGCGCTCTACGGCGCCATGGTGCAGGAGCACGAGCGCGCTGTCGGGGCGTGGCAGGCCGAGTGGCCCGCCCTCACCGAACTCCTTCAGCTCGCGGGCGGCGCCATCGCCCACGTGCGAGAGGTGGTCGGCGGCCTCGAGCTCGACACCGAGCGGATGCGCGCCAACCTCGACCTGACGCGCGGCGCCGTGCTGGCCGAGCGGGCGGCGCTGCGTCTCGCGCCCGACCTCGGCCGGGCGCGGGCCCGCCAGTTGGTGGAAGAGGCCTCGGCCCGCGCCGCCAAGCAGGCCACGTCGCTTCGCGAGGAACTCGCCGCCTCCGGTCCGCTCGGTGCGCAGGAGCTCGACGAGCTGTTCGACCCGGCCGGCTATCTCGGCGCTACCCCGTCGTTCATCGACGCCGCGCTGGCCGCCTACCGATCCCGCGAGCCGAAAGGCGGTGCCCATGGTTGACCTCCGCTACCGCGTCGATGGCCCGGCCGGCGGCCCACCGCTGGTGCTGGGCAACTCGATCGGCACCACGGCCGAACTGTGGGACGGCCAGATGCCGGCGTTCGCCGCGCACTTCCGTGTCGTCCGGTACGAGCACCGCGGCCACGGTGGCTCGCCGGCGCCACCGGGTCCGTACACCATCGACGAACTCACGGGCGACGTGCTCGGACTCCTCGACCGGCTCGGGATCGAGCGGGCGTCGTTCGCCGGCATCTCGCTCGGTGCCATGGTGGCCATGCGGATCGCCACCACGGAACCCGACCGCACCGACCGGCTGGCCCTGTGCTGCACGTCGGCCGGGCTCGGACGGCCCGACCACTGGGCCGACCGCGCCGCCACCGTGCGCCGCGACGGCATGGCGGTCATGACGGACGTGGTGCTCGACCGATGGCTGACGCCGGCGTTTCGCGAGCAGCAACCCGACGCGGTGGCACAACTGGTCAAGACGTTCGAGAGCATCGACCCCGAGGGCTACGCCGGCTGCTGCGAAGCCATCGGGGCCGTGGACCAGCTCGGCACCATCGGCGCCATCACCGCCCCGACCCTCGTGGTGGCCGGGGGCGCCGATCCGGCCACGCCGCCGTTCCACGCCGAAGCCATCCACGAACGCATCGCCGGCTCCACCATGGTGGTGCTCGACGACGCCGCCCACCTCGCCAACCTCGACCAGCCGGCCGCCTTCACAGCCGCCGTGCTCACCCACCTCCGTGGCCACTGACGCCGCCTCCGTCACGGGCCCCGGCAACGGCAGCGGCGGCCACGGGCCCGACTTCGTCCAGTCGCTCGAGCGTGGCCTCGCTGTCATCCGCGCCTTCGGGCCCGAGACGCCGCAGCTGACTCTCAGCGAGGTCGCCCGGTCCACCGGGCTCACACGCGCCGCCGCCCGGCGCTTCCTCCTCACGCTGGCCGAGCTCGGCTACGTGCGCGTCGACGGACGGGTCTTCTCGCTGCGGCCGCGCATCCTCGAGCTCGGCTTTGCCTACTTGTCGGGCCTGAGCCTGCCCGAGACGGCCCAGCCCCACATGGAGGAGCTCGTCGCCAAGGTGCACGAGTCGTGTTCGGTGTCGGTCCTCGACGGCGAGGACGTGGTGTACGTGGCGCGCGTCCCGACCCGGCGCATCATGAGCGTCACCATCGCCGTGGGCACGCACTTCCCGGCCTACGCCACGTCGATGGGACGCGTGTTGCTGGCCGGCCTGCCGCCGGCGGCGCTCGAGCGGTACCTGACGGCGGTGGAGTTGGAGCCGCTCACGCGCCGCACGCTGACGTCGCGCGACCAGCTCGCCGCTCTCCTGCAGACCGTGCGCTCGCAGGGCTACGCCATGGTCGACCAGGAGCTGGAGGACGGCCTGCGCTCGATCGCCATGCCCATCCACGACGGCAACGACGATGTCATCGCCGCCATCAACCTGTCGTCGCACGCCTCCCGGGCGACGCTCGACATGATGCGCCGCGAGTACCTGCCGTTGCTGCGCGGCACCGTGGAGCAGATCGAAGTCGACCTCCGCGTCACGAGCCACCGGGTGGTGCGGTGATGCCCGGGCCGCCGTTCCGCGCCGATCACGTCGGCAGCCTGCTCCGGCCCGAACGACTGCTCCAAGCGCGTGCGGCGAAGCAGGAGAGCGAGTTGTCGGCCGAGCAGTTGCGGGCCGTCGAGGACGGCGCCATTCGAGACGTGGTGCGCATGCAGCACGACGTGGGTCTGCAGTCGGCCACCGACGGCGAGTTCCGGCGCACCGCCTGGCACATGGATTTCATCTACGCGCTCGACGGTGTGCACCCCACCGACGAGAAGATCAGGGTCCACTTCCGCAACGCCGAGGGTGACCTCGACTTCATGTCCGCCGCGCTCGCCGTCGACGGTCGCATCGCCGTCCACGAGCCGATCTTCGGGGATCACTTCACCTTCTTGCGCGACACGGTGGTCGACGCCACGCCGAAGCTCACGATCCCGTCGCCCAGCATGGTGCACTACCGCGGCGGGCCGGCGGCCATCGACCCCACCGTGTATCCCGACATCGAGCAGTTCTGGGCCGACCTCAGCGCCGCCTACGCCGAGGAGATCCGCGGCCTCGCCGCCCTCGGGTGCACCTACCTCCAGCTCGACGACACCAGCCTGGCCTATCTGAACGATCCGGCGCAGCGGCAGATGCTCGCCGAGCGGGGCGACGACGCCGAGCACCAGCACCTGCGCTACATCCGCCAGATCAACGCTGCCCTCGCCGGCCGGCCCGACGGCCTCACCGTCACGACCCACATGTGCCGCGGCAACTTCCGCTCCTCGTGGACGGCTGAAGGCAGCTACGACTTCGTGGCCGAGGCGCTCTTCGGCGATCTTGCCGTCGACGGGTTCTTCCTCGAGTACGACGATGCCCGTTCGGGCAGCTTTGCTCCGCTGCGGTTCGTCCCACGGGGCAAGTACGTCGTGCTCGGGCTCGTCACGACCAAACGCGGTGCGTTGGAGTCGAAGGACGACCTGAAGCGCCGCATCGACGAGGCGTCGAAGTACGTCCCCCTCGAGCAACTGTGCCTGTCACCGCAGTGCGGCTTCTCCTCGACCGTGGAGGGCAACGTCCTCACGTTCGACGAAGAGGTGGCCAAGCTCCGCCTCGTCGTGGAGACCGCGGCCGAGGTCTGGGGTTAGGACAGGTTAGGCCGGCGCCACGGCGGGGCGCCGCTCGGTCCGGCCCACGAACGGCGCCAAGGCTGCGACCACGAGGCAGACGATGCCGCAGACGCGCAGCACATCGTTGATGGGCCCAGCGGTGTGGACGGCCTCGGTGCCGGCGAGCTGGTCGATGGCGGTGGCGCCGAAGGCGACAGCAACGCCGCCGATGGCGACGAGCGACGTCAGGGTGAGGCCCGACGCCACGCCCGATTGCTCGGGTGGCACCACGATCTGCGTGCCCACGCTGGCATAGGCCCAGCCCAGGCCCAGGCCGAGGCCGACGAGAGCGAAGGCGGGCAGGTACACGTACCACGACTCCGACGCCGTCATCAGCAGCACGCCGACGCCGCCCACGGCGAGGGCGGCGGCCTCGACCCGTTCGGGCGGCATCTTGTCGAGCCGGCCCGCGAGCTGGCCCGCGATGGCAGCGCCGGTGGCCATGGCGAGGAAGGCGACGGCCGAGCGCGACGGGCTCAGCCCGCGCACGTCCTGGAGGTAGAGCGTGGCGCCGAAGATGATGACGCAGTAGGCGCTGTTGGCCACGGTGCCGGTGGCGACGATCACGGCGTAGGCACGTTGACGGAAGAGACGGAGATCGACGAGCGGGTTGGCGAGGCGGAGCTCCACGACGACGAAGATGACGAGCAAGGCCACGCCGGTGCCGAGGACGCCCAGGGTGCGACCCGACCCCCAACCCCATTCGTCGGCGTTGTCGACCGCCACCGTGGCGAGCACGAGTCCAGCCGAGACGAGGGCGGCGCCGAGCCAGTCGATGTGCCGTCCCGCCGCTTCGTCGCGCGTGTCGTGGCGGATGGCCGTCTCGAGCAGCACGGCGGCGACGGCCGCCACCGGCACGTTCACGAAGAACACCCAGCGCCAGTTCACTTGCGACAGGAGGCCGCCCACCAACGGCCCGAGCGCTTGACCGATGGCGGCGAAGGCGTAGACGGTGCCGAGGGCGCGCTGCACGCGTGCCGCGGGGAACGACGCCGTCACCAGCGCGATGCTCACCGGGAAGCACATCGCCGCGCCGACCCCTTCGACGATGCGGAAGATCACGACCACTTGCTCGTTGGGAGCGGCGCCACAGATCGCGGACGCCAGGCCGAAAATCGCTACACCGATGACCGTGACGCGGCGCCGTCCGATGATGTCGGCGATGCGGCCCGCGGGGATCATCAACGCGCCGATGGCGATCATGTAGCCGCTGATCACGAACTGCAGATCGGTCGGCGCCACGCCGAAGTCAGCGGCCATCGGCGGCAGCGCCAGGTTGAGGGCGAAGAAGTCGATGACGATCAGCAGCTGCGTCAGGATGACGGCGATGAGCACGCGCCGGAGCCCGCGCTCGTCGATCGCAGGCGCTTGGGCGACAACTGTCTCCACCATGGCTGGCCCCGGGCGTCCACGCTAACGCGCCCGCAATGGTGCGGGTGGCCTAGAGACGGCGCGCGCCCCCGTCGTTACAGTCGCTGTAGTGACCTGGTCGTTCGTCGACGGCATGCGGCAGCTCGCGTCCGGCGTGAGCGTGGTGACGGCCGGCGTGGTCGGTGACCGCAACGGGATGACGGCGAGCGCGGTGTGCTCGCTCAGCGCCGACCCCCCGAGCCTGATCGCCTGCCTCAGCCGGTCCACGGGCACGTGCAGCCGGCTGGCCGACTCGGGGACGTTCTGCGTCAATGTCCTCGGCCGCCACCACGAGGACCTCGCCACCGTGTTCGCCGGCCGGACCGACCTTGCCGGTGAGGCCCGCTTCAGCATCGGCCGCTGGGAGACGGGTGACCTCGACGTTCCCGTGTTGGTCGACGCGCTGGTGGCCTTCGAGTGCGAAGTGGCCACCATCCACGACTACGCCACGCACTGCATCGTCGTGGGGCTCGTGCACGAGGTCCACCTCAGCGGCAACGGCACACGCCCGCTCGTGTACCACGACCGCACCTTCTGTGGCGTCACCTGAGAACCGATTGCCGAGCGAAGCGAGTAGGAGCCGGC
>DASXAI010000553.1:0-2574 GCA_036406775.1 Acidimicrobiales bacterium | reverse complement strand
CACGACATCGCCCGCGGCCGCGGCAGCCGAGAGGCCGCCCTGGCCCGGATCCAGGCGCCGGTGCTGGCCCTCGGCGTGTGGAGCGACATCCTCTATCCCTCGTACCAGCAGCGCCGCATGGCCGAGCTCGTGATCGAAGCCGGCGGGCAGGCCGAGTACGTCGAGATCGACTCGCCCCACGGCCACGACGCCTTCCTCATCGACGTCGATCAGGTGGGCGACGCCCTGTCCAAGTTCCTCGCCGAAGTGGAGAACTAGTGGATCCCGAGAACCTCCGCCCCGACTCCGTCGCCATCCGCGCCGGGCGCGCCGACAACGGCACCGCCTTGGCCCCGGCGCTGTGGGCCACGTCGGTGTTCCTCACGCCGTCGCTGGCCGAGGCGCGCCGCATGTCCACCGTGCCCCGGGCCGAGCGGTTCTACAGCCGCTACTCCAACCCGTCGGTGAAGGCGTTCGAGGACGCCGTCGCTGCCCTCGAGGGCGCCGAGGCCTCGCTCGCGTTCGCGTCGGGCATGGGCGCGCTGGCCAGCGTCGTCTTCGCCCTCTGCCGTCCCGGCGACCACATCGTGGCCCAGCGCCAGATCTACTCCGGCACGCAACTGTTCCTGGCGGGCGTGTGTGCCCGCTTCGGCATCGAGCACACACTTGTCGACGGCACCGCGCCGGGTGCGTTCGCCGAGGCGGTGCGGCCCGGCAAGACGATGCTCGTGATCGCCGAGACGCCCGCCAATCCGCAGCTGACGATCACCGACCTGGCCGAGGTCGGCGCCATCCAAGGACCGTTCACGCTCGTGGACGCCACCTTCGGTCCGCCGGTGGTGCAGCAGCCGCTGTCGTTCGGCGTCGACCTCGTGATGCACTCGGCCACCAAGGGCATCTCCGGCCACAACGACGCCACTCTGGGCGTGGTCTCGGGGGCGGCGGACCTCCTCGACGCCATCTGGTCCTACAGCGTGCTCCACGGCGCGTGCGCGTCGCCGTTCGACGCCACGAACGGCCTGCGTGGCATTCGGACCCTGGCCGTGCGCGTCGCCCGCCAGAGCGACACCGCCCTGCGCCTGGCCGAGTACCTCGAGAGCCACCCCGCCGTGGCCCGGGTGATGTACCCGGGGCTGCCGTCGCACCCCCAGCACGACCTGGCCAAGCGGCAGATGACGATGAGCGGTTCGGTACTCGCCATCGACCTTGCCGGCGGGCTCGAGGCCGGGCGCCGGTTCGTCGAGGGCGTCCAGCTCGCGCAGATGGCGTCGTCGCTCGGCGGCCCTGAGACGTTGGTGTGCAGTCCGGCCAACTCCACCCACGCCGGGCTGACTCCCGCCGAACTGGAGGCGGCCGACATCGGGCCTGGCCTCGTGCGGATCTCCGTCGGCCTCGAGCACCCCGACGACCTGGTGGCCGACTTCGAACGCGCCTTGGCCGACCGGCCGTAGCCTGGCATCCATGCCGGAGATCGAGAAGACCGAAGAGGAGTGGCGCGCCCAGTTGTCGCCGGAGCAGTACGTCGTGCTGCGCCAGGCCGGCACCGAGCGGGCGTGGACCGGGAAGTACGTCGACTGCCACGACGATGGTGTGTACCGGTGCGCGGCGTGCGGCGCCGCCCTGTTCGACTCGCACACGAAGTTCGAGTCGGGAAGCGGCTGGCCCAGCTTCTTCCAGCCGGTGAACCGTGACGCCGTCGAGCTCATCACCGACCGCAGCCACGGCATGATCCGTACAGAGGTGCGGTGCCAGCGGTGCGGTTCCCATCTCGGGCACGTCTTCAACGACGGCCCGGCGCCCACGGGCGAGCGCTACTGCATGAACTCCCTTTCCCTCGACCTCGATCCGGAGCCCTCCGCGACCGAATAACCACCTCGAAGGTGTGGAATGGAGGCGTGCGACCCCTCGCCGTCCTCGTCGGCCTGGTCGTCGCCGTCGCATCCCTCTTGCTGCTGGCCGGGCCGGCGTCGGCCCACGCCAGCCTGGAAACCTCCGATCCGGCCAATGGGGCGGTGCTCACGCAGGCGCCCAGCCAGATCGTGCTGGGGTTCGACGAATCGGTCGACATCGCCCTGGGCGCCATCCGCCTGTACGACGGGCGCGGCCATGAGATCGACGTCGGGCCGGCCCACCACCAGGGCGACGACGCCCACGTCGCCGTCAGCGTGCCGAAGCTGGCCGACGACGCCTATGTCGTGTCGTGGCGCGTGGTGTCGGCCGATTCCCATCCGGTGCACGGTGCCTTCACCTTCCAGGTCGGCACCGCCGCGGCCGTGCGGGATCCCGGCCTCATCAACCGCCTGCTCGCCCAAGAGGGCGGCAATCCGAGCGCCGGCGCCATCCTCGGGATCAGCCGCTTCCTGTCCTACGCGGCGCTGGCGGTCGTCGTCGGCGGACTGGCCTTTCTCAGCGTCGTGTGGCCGGCCGGTTCGGGTCGCCGCCGTGTCCGCGTCCTGTTGTGACTGGCGCTCGGCGTCGGCGCGGTGGCGGGCCTGGTGGCCATCGCCGTCCAAGCGCCATACGCCTCGGGCCGCGCCCTCACCGATGCCCTGAAGCCGAGCCAGTGGTCGGAAGTGCTGAAAACCAGCTCAGGGC
>DASXAI010000552.1:0-5286 GCA_036406775.1 Acidimicrobiales bacterium | reverse complement strand
CCCGGCTCCTCGACACGCGGGCCCGGGCGCCCCTACCCCGCCTGACCGGCGGCTTCCGCTCCGACCTGCCGGTGGCGGGCCAGGATGGCATCCCCCCGTCGGGGGCCGGTGCCGTCATCGTCAACCTCACCCTAACCGAGTCGTCGGACGCCGGGTTCGTCACCGCCTACCCGGCCCAGACGGCGCTACCGCCCACGTCCAACCTCAACGCCGACCGGACGTGGCAGACGCGGGCCAACCTGGCTGTGGTCGCCCTCGGGACGAACGGCAGTGTGTCGCTGTACGCGCAGCGCACGACCCAACTGGTGGCCGACGTCTTCGGCTGGTTCACTGGTGCGCCGGCCGAGCCCGACCCGGCGGTGCCGGTCGTCCCACCGGCGCCACCGATCCCCTCGTCAGACGGCACCCTGCAGCCGGCCGGCACGCTCGGCGTCGACATCTCCCCGAAGTCCGTCGTGGCCACCGGCTCCGGCCTCGTCTTCGCCCAGAACATGATCTACAGCCACACGATCACCGTGTACGGCCGCGACCACCGGCTGATCGCCACCATCTCGGACCGCGTGAACGGCCTGCAGGGCGGACCGGTCGAGGCGGCGGTGACACCCGACGGCCGGTCGGTCTACATCAGCAACTACTCGATGTACGGCCCCGGAGCCGGACGGGAGGGGTTCGACGACTGCACGGTGGCCGACAACGTGGCCGACAGCACCGTCTACCGGGTGAACGTGGGATCGCTCGGCATCGACCAGGTGATCCCGGTCGGTCCGGTACCGAAGTTCCTCGCCGTCTCTCCCGACGGCAAGCTGCTCGTCGTCAGCAACTGGTGTGGCGACGATGTGAGCATCGTCGACACCGCCACCGCCCAGGAGGTGCGGCGGATCCACGTCGGGCGCAATCCGCGCGGGGTGGCCATCACGCCCGACTCCCACACCGCCTACATCGCCCTCATGGGCGCCAACCGCCTCGCCGTCGTCGACCTGACCACCGGGACCGTGCGCCTCACCGGCGCCGTCGGCGGCGGCCCCCGCCACCTCAACCTGTCATCCGACGGGCGGTGGCTGTACATCACGCTGAACGCCGACGGGACGGTGGCCAAGTTCGACACCACCACCGAGGAGGTGGTGGCCCGGGTCGCCACGGGTACGCAGCCGCGCAGCGCCGCCCTGGCGGCCGACGGCGCCAATCTCTTCGTCGTGAACTACGAGTCGGCCAACGTCAGCAAGATCCGCACGTCGGACATGACGGTGGTGCAGCGGGTCTCCACCACGACGCATCCGATCGGCATCACCTACGACGACGAGACCAGGGAGCTGTGGGTCGCCTGCTACGTCGGCAAGATCTTCCTGTTCCGGGACTGAGTCGGGCCCGAACGGTGTTGTTGGAGGTATGCAGCTCCTGACCGTGTGCGGCAGCCTTCAACTCCGGTCGAGCAACCGGGCCGCCCTCGACGTGGTGTCGGAGGTGGCGGCGGCGGCCGGTACCACTCTCGACGACTTCGACCGGCTGGCCGAGATCCCGCCGTTCGACCCTGGCCGCGTCGACGACCCGATCGACGTCATTGACGACTGGCGCCGGCGCACCCACGCCGCCGATGCCATCGTCGTGGCCGCCCCCGAGTACGCCGGTGCCCTCGCCGGAGTGGTGAAGAACGCGTTCGACTGGCTGGTGACCTCGGGCGAGCTCTACCGCAAGCCGGTCGCCGTGGTGAGTGCCGGCACCACCGGCGGCGAACACGCTCGGCGGATGCTGGCCCAGACACTCACGTGGCAGGGTGCGTACGTCGTGGCCGAACTCGGCATCGCGTCGCCGCGCACGAAGTCGGACGAGCACGGCCGCTTCACCGACCCGGCCACCGTGGCCGCCCTCTCGACCTTGACCTGGGCGGCGTTGGACGCGCCGCTCCTCCCCGCCGACGAACTCGTCAGGCGGGCCACCACCGTGGTCGACTCGCTCGGCATCGACGTGGTGCACGTGGCGCCCGCATCCTGACGACCCGGGCGCCGACCGGCAATGATGGCGCCATGGGCGATCGACAACTCGGTGACTCGGCATGAGCGACTCCGGGAACCTGCCGCCGCCGAGCCCGACGCCTCCGGGGGAGGAACCGGCGGCCGCGACCGGGCTCTGGTCCCGGTACCGCCACGCACCGTTGTGGGCGCAGATCGCCATCCCCGCCGCGGTGATCATCCTGCTCGTCGGTATCGGTCTGATCATCGCCAACGCCACCAGCGACGACAACTCGACGACGAGCGGCACGACCACGTCGACCACGGCGCCCGACGCCACGGATGCACTCCTGCTGGCGGTGAGCAAGCAGCTCGTCATATCCACAACGACGACGACCACCGCGGCCACCACCACCACCGAGGAAGCCACGACGACCGAGGCGACCACGACGACCACCACGGAGCCGGCCACCACCACCACAGCCACCACAGCGGCGACGACAACGACGGAGCCGGCGACCACCACCACGGCCACCACAGCGGCCACGACAACGACCGCGGCCGCCACCACGACGACCACCGAACCACCCACCACGACCACCGCGGCCACCACCACCACGACGGCCGCTACCACGACCACTGCGGCCACCACCACCACGACGGCCGCTACCACGACCACCGCCGCCACCACCACGACGACCACCGAACCACCGACCACGACGACGACGTCGCCGAGCGGCCCGACCACCACGATCCACTTGCCGCCGGGCAGCGTCGCTCCGAGCCGCCAGGCCTTCCAGGACGCGTGGAACGCGGCCGCCACCAACGGGGTGGCCACGATCTCGTCGTGGCGTCCGATCCAGGTCGCCGGAGTGACGGCGAGCGTCGCCGACCTCGACGGCAACCTCCGCGTCGCCGTCGCCTCCGACACTCCGACGGGGCCCATCGCCGCCGCTGTCCTCGTCTGGCTGCCGGTGGATCCGAGTCAGGTCGCAGCGCAGAACGAGGCGTACCGGAACGCCTTCGCCGTCCTGGTCAAGACGGTGAACCCGGGCGCCACCGAGGCCCAGCAGGCGACCCTGGCGACGCAGCTCCAGTTGACGCCGGCGACACCCCCGTTCCCCACCGGCACGGACGTAAGCGCCACGCTGGAGCCCCAGCGGTACGACCTCGAGGCGCTCCTGCCTGAGGGCCAGTCCGAACCGGACACACTCATCGCCGTCACCGAGATCACCTGATCGAGGCGCGAGCCGAGTACGTTGCGCGGACGGTGAACGACGCACTCATCGACGCCGCGGGCTGGATCGACATCTCGGTCACGGTGCGCCACGGCATGCCCCACTGGCCCGAAGACCCTCCCGTCATCATCGAGCGGGTGATGGACATCGGTCGCGGTGACGCGTGCAATGTCTCCCACATGACCATGGGCGTGCACACCGGGACGCACATGGACGCGCCCGTGCACTTCGTCCACGGGGCACGCGGCCTCGACGCCATGCCGCTCAGCGCCACCATCGGCGAGGCCCGCGTCGTCGAGATCGCCGATCCCCACGAGATCACCGCCGACGAGCTCGGCCCGTACGAACTGCGAGCCGGCGAGCGCATCTTGTTCCGCACCGTGAACTCGACGCGCGTCTGGCAGACCGACCAATTCGTCGAGGACTTCGTCTACATCTCCGAGCCGGCGGCGCGCCATCTGGCCGAGGTCGGCGTGCAGACCGTGGGCGTCGACTACCTGTCGGTGGGCGGCTACTACGTCGACGGCGCCACGATCCACCGCATCCTGCTCGACGCCGGCATCTGGATCATCGAGGGGCTCGACCTCTCGAGCGTAGGGCCGGGCCGCTACGAGTTGATCTGCCTGCCGGTGCGTATGCACGAGAGCGACGGCGCCCCGGCCCGAGCCATCATCCGGCCCATCACGCCATGATGGCGACCGGCGGCACCCGGTACGCCTGCACGATGCCGTCGATGCGCCGGGCCACGTCCAATGCGGTGCGGTCCTCGTAGTACGGACCGACCACCTGGATGCCCACCGGCAGTCCCGTCTCGGTGACCCCCACCGGCGTCACCGTCGACGGCAGGGAGGCCACGCCGATGATCCCGCACCACCGGATCGTCTCGATGGCCGGGCGGGCCTCACCGTCGATGGGAATGGTGCGCTCGGTGAGGTCGACGCCGGGTTCCGTCGGCAGGGCGGCCGTGGGCGCGACCGGGCACAGCAGCGCGTCATAGCGCTGATGGAACCGAGCCCATTCGTCACGGATGGCGGCGCGCGCGAGACACGCCGCGCCCCACTCGACGACATCGCCGGCCGCGCCCCGCAGAAAGGCCGCCTCGACCGGTTCGTCGGGTATCGGCGTGTCCCGCATGGCTCGTCCGATCGCCACCGCTTCCGGGCTGCCGATCGCCGCGCCCAGTAGGAAGAAGTAGGTACGCAGCACCGATTCGACATCGACGGAAGGACGGGCCTCCTCCACGGCGACGCCGGCGTCGACGAGCGCGTCCACGGCCCGGCGCAGGACGGCGTTCACCGCCGCGTCCACGGCGAGGGCGGGATCCTCGAGCCACACCGCGAGGCGATAGCCCTCCAGTGACGTTGCCCGCGGTGGAGGAAGGACGACGGAGGGGCGCCGGCCGCCCATGGTGTGCGGACCAGCGAGCTCACCCAGCGAGAGTTCGAGGTCGTCGACGCTGCGCGCCAAGGGCCCGATGACGTTGATGTCGACGTCGACCCGGCCGCCCTCGGGACGGTCGAAATAGCCGACGCCCGGCACCAGCCCGAAGCTCGGTTTGTGCCCGTAGACG
The DNA here is from genome assembly GCA_036406775.1 of Acidimicrobiales bacterium. Taxonomy (GTDB): domain Bacteria; phylum Actinomycetota; class Acidimicrobiia; order Acidimicrobiales; family Ilumatobacteraceae; genus DASXAI01. The sequence goes on along the minus strand of DASXAI010000552.1, from coordinate 532 downwards.
CCGGTGAAATGGGCGGGGTTCCGGATGCTGCCGCCGATGTCGGTGCCCGTCTCCAGGGCCGAGAGCCCGCACGCGATCGCCACCGCGGATGCACCAGACGAGCCGCCCGGTGCCCGCTCGAAGTCCCACGGGTTCGCGGTGGCTCCGAACAGCTCGTTCCAGGTCTGGCAGTCGCCCGACCAGAGCGGCAGGTTCGTCTTGGCGAACACCACGGCGCCGGCCGCCTTCAACCGAGCCACGGCGGCGGCGTCGGCGGCGGGAACGCGTGTGGCGAAGTCCTTCGAGCCGCCCGTGGTCCGGATGCCAGCCGTGTCGAGGGCATCCTTCACGCTGACCGGGAGACCGTGCATCGGCCCCCACCAGTCGCCTCGCACCCAGGCCGCGTCGGCCTCGGCCGCCCGTTGCCGAGCCTTCTCGACGTCGAGCGTCACTACGGCGTTCACGATCGGGTTCAGCTTCTCGATACGAGCGACGTACGCATCGAGCAGCTCCACGCTCGACACCTGCTTGGCGCGCAGGGCGGCGACGAGCT
>DASXAI010000551.1:0-3675 GCA_036406775.1 Acidimicrobiales bacterium | reverse complement strand
CGACCAGCCGCCCGGCGACTACCGCATCCTGTGGATCGGCGACGCCCGGGCGCTGCCCCAGCCCGGTTGGGAGCTCTCCGGCGGTGTCGCCTACGCGCTGTCCGACAACGGCGCGCCCGACATCCGCGACACCTGGGCCGGCGACCCGACCCGCTCGGAGGACCTCGTGGCCCAGGCGCTCGGCCTGGCCGCCAGCGGCGAGAGCGCCCGCCTCGGCCGCATGCTCGGCCCCATGAGCGTCCGGTACATCGTGGTGCCGCTGCGGGCCGGTCCCCAGGCCAGTGGCGCGCCGTCGTACCCGCCGCCGTCGGCCCTCCTCAACACGCTGGCCGGTCAGCTCGACCTGCGCCAGAAGGACATCGACGACGCCCTCGTCGTGTACGAGAACGAGGCGTGGATTCCCCAGCGGGCGCGCCTCACGGACGCCGCCGCCGCCGCCAGCGACCAGGCCGGGTTCGAGTCGCTGGTGCGCACCGACGTCTCGGGAGCAACCGCCGTCCTGCCCGATGCCAACGGCGCCAATTCGTGGAGCGGCGACCTGCCGCCGGGCGTCACGTACCTGTCCGCCCCGGCCAACAGCCGATGGCACCTCGACGTCGGCGGCAGCACCGTCGCTCGACGGCCGGCGTTCGGCTGGGCCAACGCCTTCGATGTCACCACGGCGGGCCCGGCGACGCTCTCGTACGACACACCTGTGACCCGGTACGTCTTCGTCGCCGTCCAAGCCGTCCTGTGGCTGGGGGCCATCGCCATCGCGTTGCGGCGGCGGTCGCGCCCACGGCCGCGGGGATCGCGAGAGCGGCATCCGTCGGCTCGACAGCCGGTCGCGGTCGCGACCACGCCGGCTGACCACGAGGTCATCGATCTCACCGAACATCCCTTTGTCCAGAGCGCAGAGACATGAGCACGTTCGTCCGCCGTCTCCTCGTGGTGGCCGCCGTCGCCGCCTTCGTCGTCGCCGGGATCGTCGTGTCCCGCCACCACCCGGCGCGGGTCGCTGCGACCTACGGCTCCAACGACCAGCCTCCGATGCCGATCGCGCCCACGGGCGACGCCCTCACCACGTCGTGGTTCTGCCCCGGTGTCCCTGCTGCCGCCGACAAGTCCACCGGCGACGGCAGCGTCACCGTCCTCAACCCCACCGACACGCCGATGAACGGCACCATCACCTACTTCCCGGGCGACGGCCAGGCTGTCACCGGCGCCCTCACCGTGGCGCCGAACGACCGGGCGGTGGTCGTCCCGCGCGACACGGCGCCGGCGCCCTTCACCGGCGTGCTGATCGAGGTCTATGGCACCAACGCGGTGGTGGCCGAGACGGCCAGCACGTCGCTCGGCTGGTCGAGCACGCCGTGCTCCACGACGGCGTCGAGCTCGTGGTACCTCGCCGACGGCACCACCACCGTCGACACCAAGTACCAGCTGCTGGTCCTGAACCCGTTCCCGGACGACGCCATCGTCGACTTCAACTTCGTCGGTGACGACGGCGGCCACTCGCCCAGTGCGCTCCAGGGCTTCGTGGTGAAGGCGCGCACGTTGCGGGTCGTCGACGTCGACAAGGCGATGCAGCGCGACACGCTCGTGTCGGCCACCGTGCAGGCGCGCAACGGGCGCGTCGTCGTGAGCCGGTTCCAGTCGCTTCCCGGTCCCACCCGCAAGGGGCTCGTCATGACGCTGGGCGCGCCATCGGCCGGTTCGCAGTGGTGGTTCGCCGACGGCGAGAAGGGCGACGGCGTGAAGGAGCGCGTCGTGCTCTACAACCCGCGTGACGACGACTCGAGTGTCGACGTCACGGTGTTCCCCGCCGACCCCACCGCCGGCAGCCCGGTCCCGCTGAAGTTCACGGTGCCGCCGCACCAGCGGGTCGATGCCGACCTGTCGAGCAACGAAGAGGTGCCGGCCGGCCACCACAGCATCGTGGTCAGCACCGACCCGGACCAGCCGGTCGTGGCCGAGCGTGTGCTCGACCTGACGGGCAAGTCGCGTGTGGCGTCCACGGTGCAGCTCGGGGGGCGCACCGCCGCCGCCCGCTGGTTCGTGCCGGTGGCGGCGCCGGCCAATGCCGCCAACGTCCTCACCGTGGTCAATGTCACCGGCGTCGACGCCAACGTGAGCGTCGGCATCCTGGGCACGGCGGGCGAGACGCCGGTGCCCGACCTGCAGGATGTGGCGGTGCCGGCGGGGGCGGTCATGCAGCTGCCGCTGCAGGACCACGGGGCCGCCAACCAGCCCGTCGTCGTCACCGCCGACGGCCAGGTCGTGGTGGAGCAGTTCGTGACGCCGGGCGGCAACAGCCCGGGGGCGGCGTCGGCGCTCGGGGTACCCGTCGCCGGCCAATGACCCAGGTCCTGGTCGCCGTCGCCGTCTTCGTGGTCGCGGTGGCGATCGCCGTGGTGCTCCGGCGCCGGCGTCGACCGAGCGCGCCGACCCAGGTGACGTTCACCGCGCCCCACCAGCTCGACCGATCCGAGTTCGACCGCCCCGACGCCGACTGGCTCGTCGCCGTCTTCTCGTCGTCGACGTGCGCCAGTTGCGCCGCCATGGTCGAGAAGGCCACCGTCCTTGCCAGCCCGTCCGTGGCCGTACAGGAGCTCGAGGCCCGGGTCCACCGCGACCTCCACCGCCGTTACGGGATCGAAGCGGTACCGATCACGGTGGTGGCTGATGCCGCCGGCGTCGTCCGAGCCGCCTTCGTGGGCCCGGCCACGGCCACCGACCTCTGGGCCGCCGTGGCCGAAGCGCGCCAGCCCGGCTCGTCACCCGAACCCGACCTGGGCCACTCCTAATCGGCGGCGGCGGCGGCTTGCTCGCGCTGGGTCTCGGCCAGGCCCTGCTGGACGAGGCGGCCGACCTCGGCGCCCTCCACCGTCTCCTTCTCGAGGAGCGACTCGGCCACGAGGTCGAGGCCCTTGCGGTGGGTGGAGAGGAGCTGGCGGGCCCGGTCCTCCTGGGCTCGCAGCAGCTTCTCGATCTCCTCGTCGATGACGCGAGCGGTGTCGTCGGAGTAGTCGCGTTGGGCGTTCATGAGGTCCTCGCCCAGGAACACATGCTGATGGCTCTCGAACGCCATCGGCCCGAGCCGGTCGCTCATGCCCCACTCCCGCACCATGCGGCGGGCCCACGACGTGGCCTTGTTGAGGTCGTCGGCGGCGCCCGTGGTGCGGTGGCCGAAGACGATCTCCTCCGCCACCCGGCCCCCGAGGGCCATGCACAGGCGGTCCTCGATGTACTCCTTCGACAGCGAGTGCCGCTCCTCGGGCATCGTCTGGGTGACGCCCAGCGCCATGCCCGTCGGCAGGATGGTGACCTTGTGCACCGGGTCGCCGTTGGGCAGGACGGCCGCGAGCACGGCGTGCCCACCCTCGTGGTAGGCGGTGGTGCGCTTCTCCTCGGCCGTGAGCACCAGGCTCTCGCGCCGGGCCCCCATGATCACCCGGTCGCGTGCCGACTCGAAGTCGATGCGCTCGATCTGCTTCGACCCGCGCCGCACGGCGAAGAGGGCGGCCTCGTTCACCAGGTTGGCGAGGTCGGCGCCGCTCATGCCGGGCGTGCCCTTGGCCATGACCCCGAGGTCGACCTCGGGGGACACCTTCTTGTCGCGGCAGTGCACCTTCAGGATCGCCAGCCGCTCGTCGTTCTCCGGAAGCGGGACCACGATCTGGCGGTCGAACCGGC
>DASXAI010000550.1:0-2493 GCA_036406775.1 Acidimicrobiales bacterium | reverse complement strand
ATGGTGATGCTCGCACGGGAGCCGCTCGATGGCCGTTACATCTGGCACCTGTCGATTTCGCACCCGACGAGGTATCCGACCTGGGACGAGATCAAGACAGCCCGCTACGGGATGCCGGGTCTCGCCGAGGTGACGATGGCGCAGATCCTCGGCCCGGTCGGCGAGGGCGAGTGGGTCAACGCGCACGAGAACTGCTTCCACCTGTACGAGATCGGCGCCGGTGACGACCCGCGATCGTCTCTGCCGGTAGCTCCGGACGGCGCCGAATGAATCGCCTAGCGGATTCGATCCCCGATAAACGGCCGCTAGCGCAAGCTCGCGATCAGTTCGACCGTGTCGTTCCACCGTACGCCGGACTTGGCCGCGAGTGCTGCCCCTGGTGCGGAAGCGAAGATCACGGCCCGGAGCACGACTGCCCACACCTTCCTGAGTACGACGAACGGGACGCTCATGGCTGGTGACTGGCTTGCGGATTCGAACCCCGATAAACGGCCGAAGACGAGAGACGGGTCGGAGGCTGACGGTGGCTATCCGTGGCTGTGCGAGTGCTTCGGGGTGGGGCGCCGTTCGGCGCAGTGTGAACGGTGCCTGACCTGCGGCGCATACGCGCCCTGGATCCGCTGGCCGACATGGGAGGACTACATCGAGGAGATGGCCGATGCCGCGTCCTACTGATCTGAGCGGGCCAGCGGATTCGAACCCCAGTAAACGGTTGGACGCCGATGAGATCGCCCACCTGTTGCAAGAGATCGGTGAGTCAGTCGAGATCTTCTACGAGCCGCGCAACGAGGGCATGGAGTGGTACGTCGGCCTTGCTGACCCCCACGGTTTCCCGCTCCCCGTGCATGAGCACTTCGCTGACCTGATCGAAGGGCTGCTCTGGCTCTCCCGCAACGGCGTCTACCTGCGAGATCAGCGATGACGTCTCCGGATCATCCGAACCCCGATAAACGGCGGCTGACGAAACAGCAAGAACGCGCCATGCGTGCGTTTCTCTGGCCGTCATCCCCGCGTGGCTTCGATGACCACGCCGGCGACCTTACGGTGTGGTCGTACGGTGTCCGTCCCTGGCCCACGATGGACAACCTCGTGGCGAAGGGACTTGTCGAGGCTGAGAGTTGGAACGGTCATGAGGAGGGCTGGAACTGGCAACTGACTGATCTCGGGCGCGACTACATGCGAAGGCTGGTGGAGAACCGATGATCGGCCTAACGGATCAGAACCCCGATTCGAGGCGTGACACCGTCACGCCAAAGCCCAAGAACGGTCCGGGTGATTGAGAGTTGGCCGCCCGCTCATCTGCCTCGGCGTGGCGTGCACGCTCGCCACACTCGACGGGACCCGAGGCCTCCACGCCCACGGCTGGCCTGACCCGCCCGCCTGGTGGACAGCCGCGGCGATGTGCGTCCACCGGCACGAATCCCCGGACTGGCACCAGCACGGCTACTACTCCGGCGGGTTCCAGTTCCTCGACTCGACGTGGCGGGCTGTTGGTGGCCGCGGCCGCGCCGGCGACCACACCCGGGCGGAGCAGACCTACCGCGCCTGGCTGCTCTACTGCGAGGTCGGCTGGGCGGCGTGGCCGATCACCTCGAGGCTGTGTGGGCTCCGGTAGATGAACGAGGGCACCTGCCGCAGCTGTCACGCCGAGATCATCTGGGCAGTCACTGAGCGCGGCCGCCGGATGCCGCTCTCGAAGGCCTCGGAGCGGCGCCGGTTCGTGCTCGAGCCCGCGACCGGGATCGCCCGCTCGATCGTCACCTACGAGTCGCACTTCGCTGATTGCCCGAACGCCGACCAGCACCGGAAAGAGCCGTGACCGTCCGCAAGCCCGACACCCGGATCGTGCAGCGCGGCCGCGGCCACTCCTACCTCCTAGACGGCGCCACGGTGCCCGGCGTCACGAAGGTCACGGGCGACGGTGTCCCGAAGCCGCAACTGATCAAGTGGGCCGCCGACGAGACCTGGCGCTACGCGATCGACCACTGGGACGAGCTCTCGGCGCTGCCGCTCTCAGAGCGGATCAAACGCATGGAGAACGCCCGCTTCGACACCCTCCGCGAGGCAAGCGAGCGCGGCACCGAAGTCCACAAGCAGATCCAGGCCTACCTCGCCGGCGAGCCCGTGACCCCGCCCCCTGGGCTCGAGGGGCACGTCGAGAACGCGATCCGGTTCGTCGAGGAGTGGGAGCTCGACGAGCTCCTCGTCGAGACCCCGGTCTTCTCACGCGAGTTCGGCTACGCCGGCCGGCCCGACACGGTCGCCCGGCTCGCCGGCAGCCAGGAGCTCTGGCTCCTCGACTGGAAGACACACGCCAAAGGCCCGTTCATCGAGTCGGCCTTGCAGCTCGCCGCCTACCGGTACGCCGACTTCTACGTCATCGACGGCGAGGTCGACGAGGACGGCCGCGCGGTCGAGCATCCGATGCCCAGGATCGACCGGGTCGGGGTCGTGCACGTGAAGGCGGACGAGGCGCTGCTCTACCCGTTCGAC
>DASXAI010000549.1:0-9318 GCA_036406775.1 Acidimicrobiales bacterium | reverse complement strand
CCGCGCGACGCCCACTTCATCACCAGCCGGATCTGCGGCATCTGCGGCGACAACCATGCGACGTGCTCCTGCTACGCCCAGAACATGGCCTACGGCGTCCACCCGCCCGCCATCGGCGAGCAGATCGTGAACCTCGGCGAGGCGGCCGAGTACATGTTCGACCACAACATCTTCCAGGAGAACCTGGTGGGGGTCGACTTCTGCGAGAAGATGGTGGCCGAGACCAACCCAGGCGTGCTCGAGCGGGCGAACCACACCGACGCCCCGCACGCCGGCGATCACGGCTATCGCACCATCGGCGACATCATGCGCTCGCTCAACCCCTTCTCGGGCGAGTTCTACCGCGAGGCGCTGCAGGTGAGCCGGTGGACGCGCGAGATGTTCTGCCTGATGGAGGGCCGCCATGTCCATCCGTCGACGCTCTACCCGGGTGGGGTGGGCACGACGGCCACCATCCAACTCTTCACCGACTACTTGACCCGCCTGATGCGTTACGTCGAGTTCATGAAGCGCGTCGTCCCGATGCACGACGACCTCTTCGACTTCTTCTACGAGGCCATGCCGGGCTACGAAGAGGTCGGCCGCCGCCGCGTCCTGCTCGGCTGTTGGGGTGCCTTCCAGGACCCGGATGTGTGCAACTTCAACTACCGCGACATGACGCGGTGGGGCCGGGCCATGGGCGTGACGCCCGGTGTCGTGGTCGACGGCCAACTCGTCACCAACGACCTCGTCGACATCAACCTCGGCATCCGCATCCTCCTCGGCAGCTCCTACTACGACAGCTGGGAGGGCCAGGAGATGTTCGTGACCCGGGACCCGCTCGGGAACCCGGTCGACCGGAACCACCCCTGGAACCAGCACACGCTGCCGCAGCCCCAGAAGCGCGACTTCGACGGCAAGTACAGCTGGGTCATGTCACCGCGGTGGCTCAACGGGACCGACCACCTCGCGCTCGACACCGGCGGGGGGCCGATCGCCCGGCTCTGGTCGACGGCGCTGTCGGGCCTCGTCGACCTCGGTGGGTACGTGAAGGCCACGGGCCACAGCGTGCAGATCAACCTGCCCAAGACGGCGCTCAAGCCCGAGGTCAGCCTGGAGTGGAAGATCCCGCAGTGGTCCAACGCCATCGAACGCGACCGGGCCCGCACCTACTTCCAGGCCTACGCGGCCGGCGCCGCCCTCCACTTCATCGAGCAGGCCCTCGCCGAAGTGCGGGCCGGCCGGACCAAGACGTGGGAGCCGTTCGAGGTGCCCGACGAGGCCATCGGCTGCGGCTTCACCGAGGCCGTGCGGGGCGTGCTCTCCCACCACGTCGTGATCAAGGACGGCAAGATCGCCAACTACCACCCGTACCCGCCGACGCCGTGGAACGCCAACCCGCGTGACATCTACGGCACGCCCGGCCCCTACGAGGACGCCGTGATGAACACGCCGATCTTCGAGGAGAACGACGTCGATCATTTCAAGGGCATCGACATCATGCGCGCCGTCCGGAGCTTCGACCCGTGCCTCCCGTGCGGCGTCCACATGTACCTCGGGAAGGGCAAGGTCCTGAAGAAGATCCACTCGCCGGCCGGCATCAACCACGTCGACTTGGCGTGACCGAGCCCACCGACGTCCGGTCGCTGGGCGACCGGATCGAGCAGCTCCTCGACGGGCTCCAAGCCACCGGAGACCGGCGCGCGCGAGAGCGGGCCGAGGAGCTGCTCCGCCTGGTCACGGAGCTGTACGGCGCCGGCTTGGCGCGGGTCATGGAGCTGGCGGAGGCCGACGCCCCCGACCTGGCCCGGCGGCTGGCCGTTGACGACCTCGTCGGCAGCCTGCTGCTCGTCCACGACCTCCATCCCGACGCCTTGGCCGTGCGGGTCGAGGCCGCGCTCGAGTCGGTGCGCCCGTTCCTCGCCGCCCACGGAGGCGACGTGGAGCTGCTGGCCATCGACGACGACGCCGGCGCGGTGCAGCTACGCCTCCTCGGTTCGTGCGACGGGTGTCCGTCGTCGGCCGTCACGCTGCAGCACGCCGTGCAGCAGGCGATCGCGGAGGCGGCGCCGGAAATCGTGCGGATCGACGTCGACGCACCGGCGTCCGACCAGTCCGTGCCGATCGTCCTCGGCCGCAAGCCGGCCCTCGTCTACGACCCGGCCACCGGATGCGGGGCGGTGGGGTCGTGACCGACGTCCGCCGCGTGCTGCAGCGCATTCGTGACACCACGACCGCGCCGCGGCCCCGGCCCGGGGAGCGCTGCGAGCTGTGCTCGGTGCTGATCGCCGACGAGCACGACCACGTCGTCGACCTCGAGCAGCGCAGCCTCCTGTGCGCCTGCCACGGCTGTTATCTCCTGTTCACCGCCGACGGCTCGGGCGGCCGCCGGTACCGAGCGGTCCCCGACCGCTACCTCGCCTTCCCCGACTTCCAGCTCGCACCGGCCCAGTGGGACGCCCTCCAGATCCCGGTGAGCGTGGCGTTCTTCTTCGTCAATTCGAGCCTCGACCGGGTCGCCGCCTTCTATCCCAGCCCGGCCGGGGCTACTGAGTCGCTCCTGTCCCTCGACACGTGGGACGACGTGGTAGCGGCCAATCCCCAGCTCGCCACCCTGACGCCCGACGTCGAGGCCTTCCTGGTGCGCACGGGCCGAGGCGGCGGCGGGCCGGAGTGCTATCTCGTCCCCATCGACGCCTGCTACGAGCTCGTCGGCCAGCTCCGTCGGTTGTGGCGCGGCTTCGACGGCGGGCGGGAGGCGCACGACGCGCTGGAAGTCTTCTTCGCCGGCGTCCAGGCCCGGGCCCGACCGGTGTCCGGTCGAGGTGCCACCTTGTGACGGCCGTGTCGTTCGAGGTGCTGGGGGCGCGGGCCGAGCCGTACGCCGCCGTGCCCACCATCATGTTGCGCCTCCGCCTCGTCGAGGCCGACGGCCTCCCGGTCCATGCCGTCGCCCTGCGCTGCCAGATCATGATCGAGCCCCAGCGGCGGCGCTACCAACCGGAGCAAGAGCGACGCCTCGTGGAGCTCTTCGGTGAGACGCCGCGCTGGGGGGAGACCCTGCGGCCGTTCCTCTGGACCCACACCAGCACCGTCGTGCCCGGCTTCACGGGTGCCACCGAGATCGACCTGCCGGTGACGTGTACCTACGACTTCGACATCGCCGCCGCCAAGTACCTGCACGCCCTCGACGACGGCGAGGTCCCCATCGTGCTGTTGTTCTCGGGCACGATCTTCTCGAAGGGCGCCACCGGCTTCAGCGCCGAACCGGTGGCCTGGCACGAGGAGGCGGCCTACCGCCTGCCGATCACGGTGTGGCGAGGGGTGATGGACCTGTACTTCCCGGGGGGCGGCTGGATCCGCGTGAACCGTGACACGATCGATGCCCTCCAGCGGTTCCGGTCGGCCAGGGTGCTGCCAACCTGGGACGCCACGTTCGAACAGCTCCTCAAGGAAGCGGGCGAGGAGGGCGCATGACCACCGACCGTTTCGCCCCTGCTCGGGCCGTCGCCGACGCCGTCCTGTACGAGGGCTACGTCCTCTATCCGTACCGGGCGTCGGCCCGCAAGAACCAGTTGCGGTGGCAGTTCGGCGTGCTCGTGCCCCCGGCCCACGCCGCCCGCGACCAGTCCGAGCGGGCCTCGATGCGGACGCAGGTGATCGTCGACCCCGGCGCCGACGCCACCCTGCTGGTGCGCGTCCGCTGCCTGCAGGTGCAACGGCGGTATCTCGAGGCGGCGACGGGCGACCGGTTCATGCCCACGGAGGTGCTCGAGGTCGACGGGGTCGTCTGGTCGCCGTGGGACGAGGCCGTCGAGCAAGAGATCGATCTGGCGCCGATGGCGCTGCTCCCCGTGGCCGAGGCCCACGGTGAGCGGGTCGTCCACCTTGCCGCCGGCACGGACGAAGAGCTCCTTCGGACCTCCAGCGGCGAGATCGTCGGTCGGGCGATCCGCCGGCGCGAGGCCGTCGCCGGCCTCGTACGCGTGCACACCCGTTGGGCCGAAGACCGGGGCGCTCTGCTCGAGGTCACCGTCACCGTCGAGAACACGAGCCGGTGGGACGGCGCGGCGTCACGCGACGACATCATGCGGCATTCGCTCGTGGCGGTGCACACGCTCCTGGCCCTCGACGACGGCGAGTTCATCTCGCTCCTCGACTTCCCCGAGTCGGCCCGGTCGGCCGTGTCGGGCTGCACCAACGAGGGGGCGTTCCCGGTACTCGTCGGACCCGAGGACGCACGCGACGTCATGCTGGCGTCGCCGATCATTCTGTACGACCATCCGGCCGTTGCCCCGGAGAGCGAGGGCGACTTTTGCGACGCCACCGAGATCGACGAGATCCTGGCCCTGCGCGTGCTCACACTCACCGACGAGGAGAAGGCCGAGGCCCGGGGCACCGACGGGCGCGCCGCCGCCATCATCGACCGGTGTGACGACATGCCTCCGGAGGTGTGGGCCCGGTTGCACGGCGCGATGCGGTCGCTCGAGCCGGTTGCGCCGGCACCGGAGACGCTGCCGTGGTGGGACCCTGGGGTCGACGCGGAGGTCGACCCGTCGACGGACACGACGCTGATCGGTGGGATCGAGGTGGGCAAGGGCACGCATGTCCGCCTGCGTCCGTCCCGGCGCGCCGACGCCCACGACCTCTTCCTCGCCGATCGTGTCGCCACGGTGGCGGGGATCTTCCGCGACGTCGACGGCTCCGAGCACGTCGCCGTCACGATCGACGACGACCCCGCCAGCGAGGTGCTCCAGTGGCAGCGTCGCTACCTGTACTTCTATCCCGACGAGGTCGAGGTGCTCGACGAGGCCGAGCGGTGAAGATCCTGGTCGCCGGCATCGGCAACATCTTCCTCGGCGACGATGGCTTCGGCGTCGAAGTCGCCGGCCGTCTCGCCCGCCGCTCGATGCCCGAGGGCGTGCTCGTCGCCGACTTCGGCATCCGCGGCGTCCACCTCGCCTACGAGTTGCTGGGCGGCTACGACGCCCTCGTCCTCGTCGACGCCGTCCCGCTGGGAGAGCCCCCCGGCACGATTGCCGTCATCGAGCCCGACGGGAGCGACCTGGGGCCGGCCGACGACGGCCTCGAGCCGCTGCTGGACGCCCACTCGATGAGCCCGGTCGTCGTGCTCAGGACGCTGGCCGGGCTCGGTGGCAGCGTGGGCCGGGTCGTCGTCATCGGCTGCCAGCCCGCCGTCCTCACCGAGGGCATCGGGCTGTCGGAGCCGGTGGCGGCGGCCGTCGACGCGGCGCTGGACGCCGTCGACGCCGTCGTGCATGAACTATGTGTCCGCGAGGAAGAGGAGAGTCGGACATGATCCGTCGCCTGGTGCTGACATCGCTGCTGGCGTTGATGGGGTTCGTCGTCGTGAAGTCGCTTCCCGACATCGCGCGCTATTTGAAGATGAGGGAGATGTAGCCCCTCGATGGCTCGTTACCGGATCGTGCCCGACCGCTCGCGCGTGTTCATCGACGCCCGATCCTCGCTGCATCCCATCCACACCGAGACCGACGGCCTCGAGGGATGGCTGGAGCTGGAGGTCGAGCCGGCCGGGCGCGTCGACCTCGGTGCCGCCCAAGCCGGCCATCTCGAGCTGGCCGTGAGCCGGTTGCGCTCGGGCAATTCGCTCGAGGACCGTGAGCTCCGCCGCCGGATCGACGCCCGCCGGTACCCCGCCATCTCAGGCGATCTGGCGGTGATCAAGGACGGGGACGCCGACGGCACCTATCTCGTAGGCGGTGACCTGACCTTCCGGGGCGTGACCCGGCGCTACGAGGACCGGATGCACGTCGAGGTCCTCGACGAGGGCGCGCTGCGCCTGTCCGGGCAGGCCACCTTCGACGTGCGCGAGTTCGGCATGGAGCCGCCGCGCATCCTGATGTTCAAGGTCGAGCCCAACGTCGCGGTGCGGGTCGACATCGTCGCCGAGCGGCAGAACTGAGGAACCATGTGTCTGGGCATCCCCGGTCAGATCACCGAGTTGATGGATGAACACGAGCACCTCGCCCGGGTCGACGTCAGCGGCGTCGGGCGCGTCGTCAACATCGGCTTGCTGGAGGACGAGAACCTCCAGCCGGGCGACTGGGTATTGATCCACGTCGGCTTCGCCATGTCGAAGATCGACGAGGAGGAGGCCCAGCTCGCCTTGGCCTCCCTGCAGATGATGGGAGCCGCCTACACCGACGAGGTGCAGGCGCTGCTGTCGTCGGGCTCCGCTTTCGACGCGCGGCCGGGACGGCCGGCGTGAAGTTCGTCGACGAATACCGCGACCCGGCGGCGGCCCGCGCCCTCGTCGCCCACATCGACCACCTGGCCGGCGACGACCACTTCAAGTTCATGGAGGTGTGCGGCGGGCACACGCACACGATCTACCGCCACGGCATCGAGCACGTGCTGCCGTCGACGGTCGAGCTGGTCCACGGCCCGGGCTGTCCCGTCTGCGTGATCCCCATGGGCCGCGTCGACGACGCCATTGCCCTGGCCGAGACGCCCGGGGTGATCTTCACGTCGTTCGGCGACATGATGCGGGTCCCGGGAAGCAACGGGACACTGCTGAGCGCCAAAGCGCGGGGCGCCGACGTGCGGTTCGTCTACTCGCCGCTCGACGCGCTGCGGATCGCCACCGAGAACCCTGACCGCGAGGTGGTGTTCTTCGCCGTCGGGTTCGAGACGACGGCGCCGTCGACAGCGGTCACCCTGCTGCGGGCCCGTGCCCTCGGCGTCACGAACTTCCGGGTGTTCTGCAACCACGTCACGATCGTCCCGCCCATCAAAGCGATCCTCGACTCACCCGACCTGCGCCTCGACGGCTTCCTCGGGCCCGGCCACGTGTCGACGGTGGTGGGCAACCGGCCGTACCGCTTCGTGCCGGCCCAGTACGGCAAGCCGCTCGTGACGGCCGGGTTCGAACCCCTCGACATCCTGCAGGCCATCGCCATGCTGCTCATGCAGATACGCGAGGGCCGCTGCGAGGTCGAGAACCAGTACACGCGGGTGGTCCGTGACGAGGGCAACCCGCGAGCGCTGGCCGTGCTGGCCGAGGTGTTCGAACTGCGACCCCACTTCGAGTGGCGTGGCCTCGGGTTCATCTCGCAGAGCGCGCTCAAGCTCCGGCCTGAGTTCGCTGCCCTCGACGCCGAACTCCACTACGCCGTGCCAGGCGTGCGCGTCGCCGACCCCAAGGCGTGCCAGTGCGGCGAGGTCCTGAAGGGCGTCATCAAGCCGTGGGAGTGCAAGGTCTTCGGGACCGCCTGCACGCCCGAGACACCGATCGGCACGTGCATGGTGTCGTCGGAGGGCGCCTGCGCCGCCTACTACAACTTCGGACGCCTCCACCGCGAGGCGGCGGTGACACTCGGCCGCTCCCGCTGACGAGGCACGCCATTGCCCGTTTCCCGGGCCATTCGGTGCCTCGTTCGAGTTATCTGACTAAAGTCAGGCAATGGATGTCGAGCTCGTGGGGCAGGTGCGCCGCTTTCATCGGTCGGTGACCCAGCGGATCGGGGCCCTCGAGGACGACTACCTGCACCGGGGCCGGCCCCTCGGAGAAGCGCGGGTCCTGTGGGAGATCGGGCCGCAGGGCTGCGACGTGCGGGCCTTGCGGACCCGGCTCGGGCTCGACTCCGGATACCTGAGCCGGCTCCTGCGGTCGCTCGAAGCCGACGGTCTGGTGGCGGTGGACGCCGGGCCCACCGACCGCCGGGTACGGCACGCTCGCCTCACTGCCGCCGGACGTCGCGAGCGCGCCGTGCTCGACCGGCGCAGCGACGAGCTGGCGTGGTCGTACCTCGCACCCCTCGCCCCGGAGCAACGGGAACAGCTCGTGGGCGCCATGGCTCAGGTCGAGCGCCTGTTGACGGCCGGCATGGTCGACATCCGACCCGTCGACCCCGCCGAGCCGGCTGCCGTCCACTGCCTGCGCGAGTACTTCGCCGAGCTCAACCAGCGCTTCGACGCCGGCTTCGATCCCGGCCGCAGCCTGGCGCCCGACGCCGGGGAGTTCCGGCCGCCCACGGGGCTCTTCCTCGTGGCGACCCTGCGCGGTGAGCCGGTTGGCTGTGGTGCCTTGAAGTTCCACGACGGCGCGCCACCGGACATCAAACGCATGTGGGTGTCGGCGTCGGCGCGAGGTCTCGGCATCGGGCGCCGTCTGTTGCAGGAGCTCGAGGCGATCGCCGTCACCCGATCGAGCGTCGTGCGCCTCGAGACGAACCGCGCGCTGCGCGAGGCGATCAGCATGTACCGGTCGGCCGGCTACCTGGAGGTCGAAGCCTTCAACGACGAGGCCTACGCCCACCACTGGTTCGAGAAGCGCCTGCTCCCGTCATCCACGACATAGAGGTCCATCGTCAGTACCCTCCCGACGATTTGGCCACGCCCACACGACATCGGATGCTGCTGGCCACCGGAGCCGTCATCGGCGTGGCCGCCGCGGCCGTGGCCTTGTCCCGGGTCGAAGCCGAACCGGTGGCGGTGGTGCCGGTCGCCGTCGAACACGCACCGGCGGGGGCGACCGGAGTCAGCACAACCCAGACGGCGGGGGCCACGGCGCGCTTCGTTCCGGTCACACCCGCCCGCCTGTTCGACTCGCGGCGCGGCGTGGCCCTCGCCGCCGGCTCGGTGACGCGTCTCCCCGTCGCCGGCGTGGCCGGCGTCCCCCCTGATGCCACGGCGGCGGCCCTCAACGTCACCGTCACCGAGGCGACCGGGCCGGGCTTCGTGACGGTGTGGCCGGCCGGCGGGGCTCGTCCCGACACCTCGAACGTCAACGTCGAGCGGCCGGGTGCGACGGTCCCGAACCTCGTCGTGGTTCCGCTCGGACCGGACGGCGCCGTCGACATGTTCACGTTGGCGGCCGGGCACCTCGTCGTCGACGTTGTCGGGGCATGGGAGCCCGCCACGACGGCGACAGCGGGCCGTCTGCGCGCCGTCGAGCCGGTGCGCGTGCTCGACACTCGGACCGGAGCCATCGTGCCGAGCGGCGGGGTGGTGGAGGCCAACGTCGGCGGCATCGCGGGGCACCCGTCGGGAGCCGTCCTGAACGTCACGGCAACCGAGAGCACCGGGCCGGGCTTCGTCACCGTGTGGGCGGCCAGCGGTCCACGGCCGGACTCGTCCAACCTCGACGTCGAGCAGGCCGGGCAGACCGTCGCCAACCTCGTCGTCACCCCCGTGTCGGCGGACGGCAAGGTGGCGCTGTTCGCCCAGACCGCCACCCATCTCGTCGTCGATCTGGTCGGTGTCTTCACCGACGACTCGGCCGCGCCGTCGGGCGACGGCCTGCTGGTGCCGGTGGCCCCGGCCCGGCTCCTCGACACGCGGGCCCGGGCGCCCCTG
>DASXAI010000548.1:0-4739 GCA_036406775.1 Acidimicrobiales bacterium | reverse complement strand
GCCCGAGCTCGGGCCGGTGTCGAAGGCGATGCCGAACTTCGAGTAGCCCGACGCCACGATCTTCTGGCTCACGTCGCGCAACTCGTCGAGCGTCGTCGGCGGCTTGTCGGGATCGAGCCCGGCGGCCCGGAAGGCGGCCTTGTTGTAGTAGAGGACCGGCATCGACAGGTTGAACGGCATGCCCTGCAGCGCGCCCTGGATCGTGTAGTAGCTGATGGCTCGGTCCGTGTAGTCGGACAGGTCGTAGTGCTCCTCGTTCACGCACGACTGCACCGGCACGATGGTCTTGGAGTCGGCGAGCAACTGGAGGTTGGTGTCGGACATCTGGGCCAGGTTCGGTCGGTCCGCCACCGACGCCGTCCGGTACTTGGCGAGGATGTCGTCGGTGCCCTGCTGGTCGATCAGGTTGACCTTCACCTTCGACTGGCTCGAGTTGTAGGTGTCGGTGAGCTTCTGGAGCACCGGGCCGATCTGGCCGCCGCTCGCGTACCAGAACGTGATCGGGACCGGTGCCGATGCCGACGCCAGCGCCGAGACGTGACAGGCCGGCAGGTTGGCGGCGGCGGTCGTGGTGGGCCCGGCCACCGTCGTGGTCGGACCGGCCGGCCCCGACGAGGTCGGCGCCGACGACGCGGGCCCGGAGCCGGCGGTGGTGCCGCTGCTGCTCGACCCCCCCGAACTGCACGCCGCCACCAGGAGGGCACCGGCCACGAGTAGGAGCCCGCTGCGCTTCACGAGGATCACCTCACTGGTCAGCCCTTCACCGCGCCGGCCGTGAGACCCCGAATGAGCTGGCGTTGGAAGAGCAGGAGGACGACGAAGATCGGGATGGCCGCGATGACGGTACCCGCCATGACGAGGTTCAGCTTGTCGAGATTCGCCGACTGCAGCGCCTTCAGGCCGATCTGCACCGTGCGGTACTCCTCCTGGTTCGTCACTCGCTGGGGCCACAGGTATTGGTTCCACGCCGCCAGGAACGAGAACAGGCCCAGCGCGGCGATGGTGGGCCGGGCCAGTGGCACCGCCACCCCGCCGAGGAACCGCCAGTGGCCGAGCCCGTCGAGGGCCGCCGCCTCCCTCAGCTCGGTGGGGATGGTGCGGAACACTTGGCGCAGCAGGAACGTGCCGAGGGCGGTGGCGAGGAAGGGCACGATGAGGGCTTGGTAGCTGTCGATCCAGTGGAGGTCCTGGATGGTCTCCACGTTGACAAGAACGGTCACCTCGGCCGGCACCATGAGGGTCGCGAGGAAGACGACGAAGATCGTGCGGCGGAAGGGGAAGCGCAGGAAGGCGAAGGCGTAGCCGGCGAGGACGGCCGTCACGATCTGGCCGATCGTGATGGCGATCGAGACGATGGCGCTGTTGACGAGATACCGGTTGAGGTGGCCGACGCGCCAGGCCTCGCGCAGGGTGTCGAGCGTGAGATCGACCGGCAGCAGTGAGCGGGGATAGTCGAGCAGCTTGGGACCGGGCTTGAGCGCGCCCATCAGCGTGGTCCAGATCGGGAAGAGGATCAGCACGGCGACGACCACCAGCACCACGTAGCGGCCCGTGATCCGCAGGCGGCGGCGAGCGCTAGGCGACATAGTGCGTCCTCCGTTCCAACACGGTGAACTGGACCAGGCTCAGCACGAACAGCACGCCGAACAGCAAGATGGCGGTCGCCGCCTGCACCCCCGGGTTGCCCCCGATCGGCGACGACTTGCCGTAGATCGAGTAGACGAGCACGCGGGTGGAATCGCCGGGCCCGCCTTCGGTGAGGAAGTCGATCTGGCCGTAGGCCTGAAAGGCGCCGATGGTGAGGACGACGGTGGCGAACAGCAGCGTGGGCGAAAGCATCGGCAGCGTCACGTTGGTGAAACGACGCCAGCCGCCGGCGCCGTCGAGCTCCGCGCTCTCGTACAGCTCCTCGGGGATGCTCTGGAGGCCGGCCGTCACCACGATGAAGGTGAAGCCGAGGTTGGCCCAGACGGTGGCGAGGCTCACGGCCGGTAGCGCCCATGTGGGGTTGTTGAGCACGCCGGGACTCTTCAGCACTTCGAACGGGAGGATGCGCGTCAGCACGCCGATCGACGGGTTGAAGAGCACGAGCCACATCAACGAGGCGACAGCCACCGATGTCGCCACCGTCGTCGAGAAGATGGTGCGGAAGACGCCGATACCGCGGATCGCCTTGTTGGCGAGCACCGCCAGGCCCACGCCGAGCACGAGCCCGAGCGGAACCGTCATGAGCACGAACTGCACCGTCACCCAGAGGGAGTGACGGAACTCCTCGGACGTGGCCACGTCGGTGTACTGCTTGAACCCCACGTAGACCTGGTTGCCGCCGAAGAAATCGTTCTGATGGAGCCCGAGGTAGAAGGTGCGGCCGAGCGGATAGAAGACGAACGCGCCGAACAGCACCAGCGACGGCAGCAGCATGAGCAGCGCCAGCAGGGCCTCGGTGAGGCGGTTGCGGCTCACCCGTCGAGCCTTGAGCCGCTGACGGGATCGAAGTGCAGGCGATGCCCGGCGAGCGCGCCGAGGCGGACGTCGGCGCCCTCCGAGGGCACCATCACGTGCGACGGCACCCGCACCACGATCGGCGTCCCGTCGTCGAGCACGCAGCTCACGTGCCGCTCGTGGCCGAGGGCCTCGACCAACGTGACCCGGGCCCAAAGGGTTCCGTCGGTGTCGATCGTGACGTACTCGGGCCTGACGCCCACGATCGTGTCGCCGTCCTCGATGGTGTGGGGCGGGAAGAGATCCATCGGGGGGGTACCGATGAACCGGGCCACGAAGACGTTGGCCGGCCGGTCGTAGACGTCCTGCGGGGCGCCCACCTGTTGCAGCACGCCGCTCTCCATGATGGCCACGCGCGTTCCCATCGTCATGGCCTCGACTTGATCGTGGGTGACGTAGAGGATGGTCGCGCCGAGCCGTTGGTGGAGAGCGATGAGCTCGGCGCGGGTCTCGACGCGGAGCTTGGCATCGAGGTTGGAGAGCGGCTCGTCCATCAGGAAGACCTCGGGCTGGCGGACGATGGCGCGAGCGAGCGCGACCCGTTGGCGCTGCCCGCCCGAGAGTTGGCCGGGCTTGCGCTTCAGCAACGGTGTCAAGTCGAGCATCTCGGCGGCCCGGCCCACCTGCTTCGTCCGCTCCGACTTCGACACGCCGCGTGTCTTCAAGGGGAACTCGATGTTCTCGAAGACCGACTTGTGCGGATACAGGGCGTAGTTCTGGAACACCATGGCGACGTCGCGGTCCTTGGGCGGGATGTCGTCGACGACCTTGGCGCCGATCGTGACGTGCCCGGCCGTGGGCCGCTCGAGTCCGGCCACCATTCGCAGCACGGTCGACTTGCCGCACCCGGACGGACCGAGGAGCACCAGGAACTCGCGATCGAGGATGTCGAGGCTGAGGTCGGAGACCGCCGTCACGTCGTCGAAGCGCTTCGTCACGTGGTCGAGCAGCACGCCGCTCATCAGTGGCGAAGGGTAGGCGAGTGCACGTCCGTCGGTCGGTGACCGTTGTACCCTCGAATCGTGCCGTCATCCGAGGAGCGCGCCGGCCTGCTCGACACCATCGAGACCGACCTGGCCGACGTCGAATTGGCGCTGGCCCGCCTCGACGCCGGCACGTACGACGTGTGCGAGTCCTGCGGCGCGACACTGCGCGACGACATGCTCGCGGCTGCACCGACGTCGCGGCGCTGCACCGACTGCGGCTGAACTCCGCCCGGGCCGGGTACCTCTCCTTCGTCCGATCCGAACCAGGAGAGACTCATGAGCAACTGGGACGAGACCAAAGGTCGTGTCAAGGAAGCCGTCGGCGATCTCACGGACGACGACGACATGAAGCGCGAAGGCAAGATGGACAAGGCCACGGGCAAGGCCAAGGACGCCGTCGACCGCACCGCCGACAAGATCAAGGAAAAACTGGACCGAGACTGACGTCCAGCGCGACGGAGGGGCGCCGCCCACCAGGGTGGCGCCCCTCGCCGCGTCCAGCCGTCCCACCCCCGTTCCTGTCGGCGGATCGGCGCGTTCGCCGCGCGTTTTCCCGACACGAAGCGGGGTGCGTGGGGCGTCGGTACGCTCGTACGGACATGCCTCGCCGCACGATCATCGCCGTCGCCTCTTTCGGCGCCCTGGTAGGAGCGGTGGCGGCCCGCACCGCCCTCGCCGATCCGGTCCGGCGCAGTCGGGTCGAGCGCTCGGCCCGGGTGTGGCGGCTCACCGCCCGCCGCGGTATCCACTGGGCCGTCGTGAAGGTGCGCGGCGCCCGGCTCGACGAGGAGCGGCGCGCCGCTCTCGAGGAGCAGTTCGCCGTCCGCAGCGCGGAGGACGTCGCCCGCGAGCTGGGCCACATGAAGGGCGCCATCATGAAGGCGGGCCAGTTGCTGGGCTTCATCGCCGAAGGGCTCCCGCCCGATGCCCAGGCCGCCCTCGCCACGCTGCAGGCCGACGTGCCGCCGATGGCTCCGAGCCTCGCCGAGTCCGTGATCCGCGCCGATCTCGGCGCCGACCCGGACCGGCTCTTCCTCGACTGGAACCCGGTGCCGGTCGCGGCGGCCTCCATCGGCCAGGTCCATCGGGCCGTCCTGCGGGACGGCCGCATCGTCGCCGTCAAGGTGCAGTATCCGGGCGTCGACCACGCCATCAGGGGCGACCTCGACAACGCCGAGCTGCTGTACCGGTTCTTCTCGACGTTCACGCTGCGCGGGCTCGACGTGAAGGGTCTCGTCGACGAGCTGCGCG
>DASXAI010000547.1:0-1969 GCA_036406775.1 Acidimicrobiales bacterium | reverse complement strand
GAAGTGTGACCTCGTGGCCCTGCCCGACTTCGCTTTCGGTGCCATGGAGAACCCCGGCTGCATCACCTTCCGGGAGACCGCACTGCTCGTGGACCCGGCCACGGCCACCCAGCAGGACCGCCAGCGCATCGCCGACGTCGTCTCGCACGAGCTGGCCCACATGTGGTTCGGCGACCTCGTCACCATGAAGTGGTGGAACGGCATCTGGCTCAACGAAGCCTTCGCCACCTTCATGGCCACGCTCGCCTGCGACGCTTTCCGTCCCGACTGGAAACGCTGGACCACCTTCAGCCTCGAGCGCACCGCCGCCTTCGAGGTCGACGCCCTCCACTCCACCCGGCCCATCGAGTACGAGGTCGTGTCGCCCGCCGACGCCGACGGCATGTTCGACGTCCTCACCTACGAGAAGGGCGGCTCGCTCCTCCGGATGCTCGAGCAGTACCTCGGGGCCGAGCGCTTCCGTGACGGCATCCGCCACTACCTCACCACCCACGCCTACGGCAACACCGAGACCAGTGACCTGTGGGACGCCATCGAGGCCGCCACGGGCGAGCCGGTGCGCCGGGTCATGGACTCGTGGATCTGGCAGGGCGGCTTCCCGCTCGTCAGTGCCTCCGCCGCTGGCAACTCGCTGCGCCTGTCGCAGCGCCGGTTCCTGTTCGCCGGCGACGACGACGGCTCGCGCTGGGCCGTTCCTCTCCACGTCCGCCAGACGGCGGCCGACGCGTCGGGGTCGAAACTGCTCCTCGAGGGCGAGGAGATCGTCACGCCTCTCACCGCGCCGGACAGCGTCGTGGTCGTCAACGCCGACGCCAACGGGTTCTTCCGCGTCGAGTACGACGCCGACCTGCTGCACCGCCTGGCCGGGCCGGCGCTGGCCGACCTCACCACGGCCGAGCGCTACACGCTGGTCGACGACGCCTGGGCCAGCGTCGTGGCCGGGCGCCTCGACGCTGAGGCGTACTGCCGGTTCGTGCGCGGTTTCGCCGACGAGCCCGACCTCCCGGTGTGGGAGATCCTCCTCGCCGGACTCAGCTGGATCGACCGCTTCGTCGACGGCGAGGCGCGCGAACGCTTCCGTGGCTACGTGCGGGCGCTCGTCGCCCCAGCCCTCGAGCGGCTCGGCTGGGAACCCAAGGCCGGCGAGACCGAGCTGACGGGCGAGCTGCGCGGCACGCTCATCCGGGCGCTCGGCATGCTCGGTCGCGATCCGGTGGCCATCGAGCGCGCCCGGGCCCTGCACGCCCGCTCGGTCGACGACCCCACCGCCGTCCCCCCGGCCGTCGCCGCCGCCGCCCTGTCGGTGGTGGCGGCCACCGGCGACGAGGCCGACTACGAGGCCGGCTTCGAGCGCTACCGCCGCGCCCGGACGCCCCAGGACCAGCGCCGCGAGCTGTTCGCCCTGGCCGAGTTCGAGCCCGAGGCCCTGCTCCGCCGCACCCTCGACCTCGCCTTCTCCGACGAGGTCAAGACGCAGGACGCCCCGTTCCTGCTCGGGCGGTGTATCGCCCATCGCCGCCACGGCGCACTGGCGTGGCGCTTCGTGCGCGAGCACTGGGACGATGCCAGCCGGCGGTTCCCGGTGAACCTCATGATCCGCATCATCGAACCCATCACCCGCCTCACCAAGCCCGAGGAAGCCGCCGACGTGCAGGCGTTCCTGGCCGAGCATCCGCTGCCCCAAGCCGGCAAGCGAGTCGAGCAGGTCCTCGAACGGCAGTCGGTGAACGTCGCCCTGCGCCAGCGTGAGGAGCCCGCGCTGATTCACGCCTTCGAGTAACACTCATGATCCGCGTTTTCGCCGTCGAGCCGACGGCCGTCCAACTCGACTGGCGCTCGCTGCCGCCGGGCCACCACGTCGTCACGGTGGGCGGCCACGAGCGCGTCGTCGACGGCGACGGCGGCCCCGGGGCACTCGTGGTCGACGGCCTCGAGCCCGACACCGACCACGCCGTCACCCTCGACGGCC
>DASXAI010000546.1:0-4075 GCA_036406775.1 Acidimicrobiales bacterium | reverse complement strand
ACGGTGGTGCCGGGACGCATGTGGGGGCCGTCGCTGCAGAGCGGGATCGGGCGGCTGGCGGCTTCTCGCGGCCTCACCGTGGAGGAGCAGAAGCAGAAGATGCTCGACGACGTGTCACTCCCGCGGCTCGCCACCGACGAGGAGTGCGCGCGCGCCGTCCTGTTCCTGTTGTCGGACATGGCGGCGGCCATGACGGGACAATCGATCGACGTCAACGCGGGGGAGACGTTCCATTGAGAGATCACAGTGACTTGCCGGAGGCGCTCGTCGACGACGAAAGGCCCAGGTCGCGGCCGCGCTCTCCGTACACTCACCCGGTGGAGAAGAAGCGGAGCGCCGTTGCCCGCAAGCCTCGCGCCATGGACAGCGAGGCCCGCTGGGAGGAGATCGTCCACGCCGCGGCGTCGATCTTCTACCAGAAGGGCTACGAGGCCACGAGCCTCCAGGACATCGCCTCGGCCGTCGGCCTGCTCAAGGGGAGCATCTACTACTACATCAAGACGAAGGAAGACCTCCTCTACGAGATCGTGAACCGGGCCCAGATGACCTACATGGGCACGCTGGAGGAGGAGTCGGAAGTGGCGGGGGCTGACGCGCCGGAGCGGCTGCGCGCCTTCATCCACCGGTGGATGGCCCTCACTGCCAAGGAGCGGGAGTGGGGGCTGGTGGCCGAGCGCGAATTCAACCGCCTCAGCCCCCGCCGGCTGAAGATCGTGATCGGACGGCGCGACCAGTACAGCGACTTCGTCAAGGAGATCCTGGCCCAGGGAGTGCAAGAGGGCGCCTTCGACCCCGGCGTCGACATCTCCGTCGCCACCACCGCCATCTTCGAGCTCATGATCTCGAGCCGGCAGTGGCACCGCCCGACGGGTCGGCTGACACTGCTCGACGTCGGCGACTGGTATGCCACCTTCGTCGTCCGCGGCCTCGGCGGGCCGCGATGGGCTGCCTCGCAACCGGCCTGACCGCAGGTTGACCCAGGCCCGGGCGGGGCCGTACCGTCCAGAAGTTGACAACCGTGTCTCGGACACCGATGGGGATCGCCAACCAGGAAGGACTGGCCATGCCGGACTACAAGTTCGTCACCTATGAGACGCTGGACGAGGGACGGATCGCACGCATCCTGCTCAACCGGCCCGAGACCCGCAACGCCCAGAGCCGCGGCCTGCTGGTCGAGCTGGGCGACGCCTTCCTGCAAGCGGAGGCCGACGACCAGGTGCGCGTCGTCATCCTCGGTGGCGTCGGCCCGCTGTTCTCGTCCGGGCACGACATGGGCTCGGCCGAAGCGATGGCCGAGTACCAGCCGGGCCCGAACCAACATCCGACGGCGCAGATCAACGGCGGCACCCGCCTCGGCGCCGAGAAGCGGATGTTGCAGGAATGGCACTACTTCTACGACAACACCCGGCGGTGGCGGAACCTGCGCAAGATCACCATCGCCCAGGTGCAGGGCACGGTGTACGCCGCCGGTCTCATGCTGATGTGGGCGTGCGACCTCATCGTGGCGGCGGACAACGTGCGTTTCGCCGATGTGGTGGGCACCCGGTTGGGCATGTGCGGCGTCGAATACTTCGCCCACCCGTGGGAGTTCGGGCCCCGCAAGACGAAGGAGCTCATGCTCACCGGCGATTCGATCGACGTCGAGGAGGCCCACCAGCTCGGCATGGTGAGCAAGGTCTTCCCGCTCGACGAGCTGTCGGACCGCACGGTCGAGTTCGCACGGCGCATCGCCGAGCGGCCCACCATGACGGCGCTGCTCATCAAGGAGGCCGTCAACCAGAGCGTCGACAGCATGGGCTTCTACAACGCCCTCAACGCCTGCTTCACCATCCATGAGCTGAACCACGCCCACTGGGCCGAGATCACCGGCGGCTACCCGGCTGGCACGCCCGAGTTCGGCGTGCCCAGTTGGCGGGACGCCCCGCCGGTGCTGCCGGCGGTCAAGGACCTCGTCGAAGCGCCTCGGTCGTGAAGCTCGGCGTCCATCTCCCGCAGTTCGGGCGGGCGGCCGGGCCCGACAGCATCCGGCGCGCCGCGGTCCAGGCCGAGGAGCTCGGCTTCGACGACGTGTGGGTCAGCGATCACCTGGCGGTGCCCGACGGCGCGCCATATCCGCCGGCCTTCCTCTACGAGCCGGTCATCACGCTGACGTGGGCCGCGGCGGCGACCTCCCGGGTGGGGGTCGGCTCGACGGTGCTCATCCTCCCGTACCGCCATCCCATCCATCTGGCCAAGGAGCTGGCGTCGCTCGACCAGCTCTCGGGCGGCCGCGTCGTGCTGGGCGCCGGCGTGGGGTGGCTCGAGGGCGAGTTCGACGCCTTGGGCGTGCCGTTCAAGGAGCGCGGCCGTCGCACCGACGAGTACCTCGACGCCATCCGGGCGTGCTGGGGCGACGATCCCGCCTCCTACACGGGCACCACGGTGTCGTTCGAGGGCATGAAGGTGCGGCCCAAGCCGGCCCACCCCATTCCGATCTGGCTCGGCGGCTCGTCGGACGCGGCGTTGGCGCGCGCCGTGGCCAAGGCCGACGGTTGGCACGGCAACATCGCGCCGGATGTGGCTGAGCCGATCCTGAAGCGTCTGCGGACGGAACGCCCGGAGGAGTCGTTCACGCTCTCGATGCGGACGTCGTGGGACGGCGTCACCACGCCGTCGGCCGACATCGAGCGAGAGGCCGCGGCCTACGCCGCCAGCGGCGTGCAGCACGTGGTGGCCACGCCGGCCCAGCCCGACCTCGACAACTGGTTGCGGTCGGTGGAGACGCTCTGGAACGTCCTCTCCGACTACACGTAGTACCCGACCACGTCCAGCAGGAAGTCGGTGCCGCCCGGGCCGCCGGCGATGACGGTGACTTCCCGGTTGGCATTGATCGACACGAGGCCGCCCGTCGTCAGTATCTGGCCCGACGCCGACCAGTTGATGGCCGAGGACGTCACGGTCGTGTTGCCGCCGGGGTTGAGGGTGAGGAAGCCGGCGCCGCCGGTGTTGGTGACGGTGAAGTTGTAGGCGATGGCCGTCGCGCCCGGCGGCACGAGGTTCGGTACCGTCACGGCGCCGCCGCTGATGGCCCGGCCGTCGGCCACGCTGATGGTGCGGGTCTGTCCCGTGCCGAGGGCGCCCGGGTCGGGTTCCGCCTCCCGGCTGTCGTACACGCGCGTCGGCGAGACGGGGTGCAGCGCCACCGCTGCCGTGGTGGCCGGCGTCGCCAGCAGGTTCACCCACGTGCCCGGGGTGCCGGCGGCCCGGCAGTAGTAGAGGTCGCCCTTGGCGTCGACGTACAGCTCGCCGGCGGCGTGAATGCCGGTCTTGGGCGCGCCGTTGGTTCCGGCCGGCATGAGCAGCAGGGGCGCCAGGCTGCCGGCCAAGCTGGCGCCGAGGCCGCCGGTGCTGGCCGTGGCGGTGGCTTTGATCCCGATCGAACCGGCACCCGTGCTCTGGTTGTTGGCCTGGACGGCGATCGAGTTCTCACCGGAGTTGCCGGTGCGGATCTCGCCCAGCACGCCGACGCCCTGGTCGCCGCTGCCCACCACGGCCCGCCCGTCGAAGGAGAAGCCGTGGACGCCACTCGACATGGGGCCGCCGGCGCAGAACCCGATCACGCCGTCGTTGTCCTTGATGTCGGTCTCGGCAATGAGGCCGGCGTTCTCGCTGTACTGGACGCCGGTGGTGTTGGCGGTCGTGCGGACGGCGTTCAGGGCGGGACCGTTCTGGGCTGAGCCGTTGTGCACGACACCGGTCTGGCCAGGCGCCCAGTTGCTGGTGCTTCCAGCGAGCACCGGGTCGCTCGTATTCGCCTCGGCCGGGCTCGCCGCCGCCACGGTGGCCGCGCCCAGTCCCGCCGCCGCTAGCCAGAGCAGGCGGCGCCGATCAGTTGTAGCGGCGCCGGCGGCCTGTCCGTTCTCGTGCTCGTGTCCCACCTCGTGCTCCCTCTCCCGGTTCGGCCCGGCCATTGTGCCACGGCATCCGGATCACGATCCGTGGCTGCTTGTTCACAAACATTTCTTCTTGTCGATCATACATACGTTCGACTCTACTCGACCGATCATGACTGTACTCGCCGATCTCACCGCTGCCC
>DASXAI010000545.1:0-2072 GCA_036406775.1 Acidimicrobiales bacterium | reverse complement strand
GACGGCCTGGCCGCGACGGTGCGCCGCCTCGCCGGCTGACGAAACGGTGACCACGAACCTGGAGGGCGACCTCGCGTTCGCTCTCGAGCTGGCCGACCTGGCCGACCGGATGACGTTCCCTCACTTCCGGTCCAGCGATCTGCGGGTGGACCACAAGGCCGACGCCTCTGAGGTCACCATCGCTGATCGAGGGGCCGAAGCGGCGATGCGCGAACGGCTCGCCGCAGTACGGCCCGAGGACGCGGTGCTGGGCGAAGAAGAGGGACTCGTCGGATCGCCCGACGCGACATCGCGGTGGATCATCGATCCGGTCGACGGCACGTCGAACTTCGTGCGGGGCGTCCCCATCTGGGCGACGCTCGTCGCGCTCGAGCACGCCGGCGAGCTCGTGATTGGAGTGGCATCGGCCCCCGCGCTCGGTCGGCGCTGGTGGGCGGCCAAGGGCCTCGGTGCGTTCGCCGACGGCCGTCCGATCCACGTGTCGGGCATCGCCGACGTGGCCGATGCCCACCTCGCCTACACCGACATCGCCGAGTTCTACGACTTCGGTGTGGGCGACGCGGTCATGGGACTGGCCCAACGGTCCTGGCGGGCGCGTGGGCTGGGCGACTTCTGGATGCACGTCCTCGTCGCCGAGGGCGCTTTTGACATCGCGGTCGAGCCGGTCGTGAACCTGTGGGACCTGGCCGCGATCAAGGTGATCGTGGAGCAGGCGGGCGGCCGCTTCACCGACCTGCTCGGCGAGCCCCGGGCCGACGGCGGCGATGCCTGCTCCACGAACGGCCTCCTCCACGACGAGGTCATCGCGGCTTTCACCGCGCTCCGCGGCGGCACGACGCGCTCCTGAACCGGCCGCCGCACTTCGTTCTGGTCACGAGATCTGTCGTGTGGCGTCGGCGTACGTGACCGGAACGTAGGTTGCGCTCGATCGGCCGGCCGACGGGCGATCTGCCTAGGGTCGTGGCGCGGGCATCGACGGTACGGAGGAGCAGACATGCTCAAGAGTCGATACCCGCTCGCGGCGATCGTCGCCATCGGCACGCTCGTCGCCGCCGGCTGCGCGCCACCGCCGCCGCCACCCGCCGGCGGGCCGAACCTCGGGGTGACCTCGGTGGTCGGGGGGCTCGACATCCCATGGGATGTCGCGTGGCTGCCCGACAGGACGATGCTGTTCACCCAGCGGGGCTCGGGGCTGTACGTCCTCAAGGCGGGCACGCCAGTGCAGCTCACCAACGGTGGCCCGGACTTCTGGACGTCCAGCGAGACCGGGATGATGGGCCTGGCGGTCGACCCGAGCTTCGCTACGAACCACAAGGTCTACACGTGCCAGGGTTCGACGGCCGACTCGCCGATCGGCGGTCATCCCAACTCGGTGAAGGTCGCGGCTTGGCAGCTCGACGCCGGCGTCACGACAGCCACCCATCTGTACGACGTCGTCACCGGCATCGACGCCACCTCCGGCCGGCACGGCGGCTGCCGCCTGCGGTTCGGACCGCTGCGTTCATTGTTCGTCGGCACGGGCGACGCCGCCTACGCCACGAACCCGCAGAACCTGGCGTCCCTGAACGGCAAGGTGCTGCGCGTCAATCCTGACGGCACGAACGTCGCCTGGTCCACCAACCCGTTCCGCGGCAGCGCCAACTTCCGGACGCGCATGATCTACACGTACGGCCACCGCAACGTGCAGGGCCTGGCGTTCCGCGCCAACGGCGAGCTGTGGAGCGCCGAGCACGGGCCGGACCGGGACGACGAGATCAACCGCCTGCGGGCGGGCGACAACTACGGCTGGGACCCCATCCCGCTGCCGTACAACGAGGCCGTCCCCATGACGAACTTCGCCAAGTTCCCGCACGCCGCCGGCCCGCAGTGGAAGTCGGGCTTCCCCACCGTCGCGACGAGCGGCATCACGTTCCTGACCGGGAAGCAGTGGAAGCAGTGGGAAGGCGCATTGGTGGTCGCCACGCTCAAGGACATGCGCCTGCGCGTGCAGTTCTACACGGACATCGGGATCTTCCGCGGCGAGAAGTTGCCGGCGCAGTTCAACCGCACCTTCGGCCGGCTACGCACAGCGC
>DASXAI010000544.1:0-7970 GCA_036406775.1 Acidimicrobiales bacterium | reverse complement strand
TGGCGCCGGCCTTGGCCGCGTCGCGGCCGAGCACCGACACCAGCAGCGGCCCGGCGGGGGCGTAGGGCAGGATGTTGACGGCCTTGGGCGTGCGGGCGACCGAGTCGAGGAACTCGGGGAAGGTCTCCCAGTCCCACGGCAACCCGGCGCGCATCGAGTCGTAGGGGATCGCCTCGACGCGCGTCATCGACCGCATGGCGCGCTCGCGCTCCTCGAGCGCCACCGGCGCGAAGCCGAAGCCACAGTTCCCGATGGCCACCGACGTGACGCCGTGCCAGCCCGACAGCGTGCAGTACGGGTCCCAGAACAGCTGGGCGTCGTAGTGCGTGTGGAGGTCGACGAAGCCGGGCGCCACATGGAGGCCGGCCGCGTCCAGCACCTGGGCCCCGTCCGACGGCCGGACCCGCCCGATCTCGGCCACCACGCCGTCACGGATGGCGACGTCGGCTCGGACCCGTGGGTTCCGCGTGCCGTCGAAGAGCATCCCGCCCTTGATCACGATGTCGTACGTGGCCACGAGACCCCCTCGCGTCGACTGCGTCGAGCCTACGACCCGAACTCGGACGCCAGGGTGCCCCAAAGTGCACCGACACGTCCAACTTCCCTACGCTGCCGCGATGGCGCAGATCGAGTCCGCATGGGGCCGCTATCCGGAGTACCGCATCGACCTCGTGCCGGTGCCGGCGACAGCCCGCGTCTGGCACGGTGACGTGCTCGTGGCCGAGAGCGACGCGTGCCTCCGGCTCGAGGAGACCGACCACGTCGACCGGCTCTACTTCCCCGAGGCCGACGTGCGGTGGGAGCTGTTCGACGCGACCGACCACCATTCGGTCTGCCCGTTCAAGGGTGAGGCCGACTACTGGACCCTCACCGGCGCCGAGCCGCAGCACGAGAACGTGGTGTGGACCTACCGCCAGCCCTTCCCGGAGGTGGCGGGCATCCAGGGCTATGTCGCCTTCTACCACGAGCGACTGCGCATCGTCCTCGACGAGCAGCGGGCCGGCGAGCCGGCGACGGCGTCGACCCGGTTCCCCGACTGGGGTGACGCCCGTGACCTCCTCGGCCTCATCGACGTCGAGCCGGTGGGCCCGGGCCGCTTCGTCGGCGCGCCGTGGCCCAAGACGCGGCGCAACGTGGTGGAGGGCGGGCAGCTCCTCGGGCAGGCCATCGTGGCGGCGGCGAAGACGATCCCGAGCCAGCGCGTCACGTCGGCCACGATGATCTTCTCCAAGGCGGCCTCGTTCGACGACCCACTCGATGTCAGCGTCGAGGTCGTGCGGGGCGGCCGCACGTTCTCGACGGTGGAGGTGCGCATCGGCCAGGCCGAGCAGTTGCGCAGCATCGGCGTCCTGTTGATGGACGCCGGCGCCCCCGACGTCGTGCGCGGCGCCGCCGCCATGCCGGACGTGCCCGGCCCGCTCGAGGCGCTCCCGCTCGACATGGGCGTCACCGGTCGCGAGCTGCGCGTCGTCGACGGCGCCTACGACCCCGACCCCGATCGGGTCGGGCCGCCCGAGATCTACACCTGGGTGCGGTTCCGCGACGCGCCGGCCGAGGCGTACCTGCACGCCGCCCTGCTGGCCCAGTCGACGACGCACTGGACCATCGCCGCCGCCCTCCGGCCCCACGCCGGCTTCGGCGAGCGCGACGCCCACGTGACCCTGTCGACGGGGATCATGACGTGCAGCCTCGCCCTCTTGGACGACGTCGACGTCAGCCAGTGGCTGCTGTACGCCAACCCCGCCGTCTACGCCGGCCGGGGCCTGGCCCAAGGCGACGGGCGGGTGTTCACGGCCGACGGCGGGCTCGTGGCCACGTACTCGGTGCAGGCGATGATCCGTGGCTTCACGGCGCCGCCGGCGACCATGGGCCTCGACGACACCAACGCCATGTAGTCCCGGCTCGCCCTCTTCCGCCGATGTGACGGTTTTCGACAACAGTTGTGCATTTCCGTCACGTCGGCGGGAGACGGCAGGGCGGAGGCGGACGGTCGGTCTACCGTCGGGCCGTGCCGACCTTTGCCATCAGCATCCCGCAGCACGTCGACGACGGGACGTTCGACCCCGCGGCGCTGCGGGCCTACCTGAGCCGGGCCGAGGCCATCGGGTTCGAGAGCGCGTGGGTGCAGGAGCAGGTGCTCGGCTCGATCCCGCACGTGTCGCCCATCGAACTCATGAGCTACGCCGCCGCCTGCTCCGATCGCCTGCGCCTCGGCTGCGCCGTCTTCGTGACGCCGCTCTACAGCCCGGTGCACTTGGCCAAGAACCTCAGCTCGCTCGACCAACTGAGCCGGGGCCGGCTCGAGATCGGCGTCGGCACCGGCGGCAAGTTCCGCATGTTCTCGGCCTTCGGCGTCGACCCCGACACGTTCGTGGCCCGCTTCGTCGAGGGCCTGCGCCTGATGAAGGCGTTGTGGACCGAGCCGGAGGTGAACTTCGACGGCCGGTTCTGGCAGCTGCGCGGGGCCACGATGGAGCCGAAGCCGTTCCAGAAGCCGTACCCGCCGATCTGGTTCGGCGCCAACCACCCGGACGCAGTGCGGCGAGCCGTTGCCCACGGCGACGGGTTCTTCGGCGCCGGGTCGCAGACGACGGCTCAGTTCGCCGACCAGGTCGGTGTGCTGCGCGCCGCTCTCGAGGCGGCCGGGCGCGACCCTGGCACCTTTCCCCTCGCCAAGCGCGTCTACATCGCCGTCGACGACGACGCCGCCCGAGCTCACGACCGCGTCGGCGCCGCCCTGCAGGAGCTGTACTCGTTCTTCCACTTGCCCGACCTGACGCCGGTGGCGGTGTTCGGGCCGCCGGACGCGTGCGTGGAGGGTCTCCGCCAGGTCGCCGCCGCTGGCGCCGGACGCATCCTCCTCAACCCGCTGTTCGACGAGGCCGAGCAGATGGAGCGCCTGGCCGCCGACGTGATGCCGCACGTGACCTGACACCGGCGGAAGTTGAACCCGAAATCGCCCCGAGGGGCGCTCTGCGGTTCAAGTTCACGCCGGTTGTGTGTCAGGTGACGCAGTACTGGCGCCGGCACCGTCCGACGATCGGGACATGACCCACAACCTGTTCGACGTGCAGCTGGGCGAGCTCCACCGCCAGGACCTGCTCGCCGACGCGGCGTCGGCCCACCTGCGCCGGAGCGTCGACCGCGAGCGGCCCCACGAGCGCCTGGCCGCCGTCACGGCCTGGCTGTCACGCCACCTGGGCGGCCACGTCCACGTCCGGCGGGTCCCGGCCGCCCCGACGACGGTCAAGACCAGCCTGAACATCCACTGACGCACGCCGGCGCGGCAGTATGGTCCGCCACCGTGACGCCGGTGGCGGGCAGCTTCCTGTCGCTGCTCGGGACAGACGATCGGGCCGCCCTCGACGCCATCGGCCGCCACCGCGGGTACCGCCGCGGCAGCTTCCTGCTGCGGAGCGGCGAGCGGAGTGATCACGTCTTCGTCATCCATCAGGGCCGGGTCAAGATCGTCGCCACCACCGGCGCCGGCCAGGAGCTGCTCCTGGCGGTGCGGGGCCCGGGCGAGCTCCTCGGCGAGCTCGCCGCCCTCACCGCCGACAGCCCGCCCCGCTCGGCCAGCATGGTGGCCCTCGCCCCGGTCGAGGCCCAGGTCCTCCCGGGCGCCGAGTTCCTCGCCTTCCTCGAACGGCGCCCCAAGGTCCTGATGCTCGTCGTACGCCAGGTGATGGAGCGGCTGCGCGACGCCGACCGCCGGCGGATCGAGTTCGGCTCCCAGCCCACCATGGGCCGCGTCGCCGGCTACTTGGCCGAGATGGCCGAGCGCGACGGTCGGCCCGGGCCCGAAGGGATCGCCATCACCACCTCGCTGTCGCAGGAGGAGCTGGCCGGCTACATCGTCGCCTCCCGGGAGTCCGTGGCGCGGGCCCTCACAACGCTGCGGCGCGAAGGCCTCATCACGACAGGCCGCCGCCGCATCGTGGTTCACGACCTTCCGGGCCTTCTGGCCCATCGTGCCTGAGCGCCTCGGCCTGCCACAATGGCAACTCCCCGGGGCGGTGACGGCACCGCTCTGGTCGTTCGAATGGGCGGGCGGAGATGCGGGCCGAACACATCGAGATCCCACGGCTGGGCGCCTTGTCCCGGCACGCGGGCCGCCACGTCGTCGAGGCCAGCCTCATCCCGCTCGCCCTCTTCTACCTGACGCTGACCTTCGTGGGCTCGACGGCCGCGCTCTTGACCGCGCTCGCCTGGTCGTACCTCGCCCTCGGCCGGCGGCTGGTGACGGGCCAGCGGCTGCCCGGCCTGCTGCTCCTGGGCGCCTTCGGCCTCACCGCCCGGACGCTCGTGGCCCTCGGGACCGGGTCGCTGTTCCTCTACTTCCTGCAGCCCACGCTGACGAGCGCCGTCGTCGCCTGCCTGTTCCTCGCCTCGCTGCTGACGGCCAGCCCGATGGCCTTGCGCCTGGCCGCCGACGTGTGCCCCCTGCCCGGCGACGTGCTGGCGCTTCCCGTCGTCCGCCAGTACTTCGTCCGGTTGACGGTGCTGTGGGCCGGCGTCCAGCTGGCCAGCGCCGGCCTCACCATCACCTTGCTGATGAGCCAGCCCGTCGGCACCTACGTCTGGGCCAAGCAGGTCACCTCGCTGGGTCTGACGGGGACGGCCATTGCCGTGTCGGTGCTGTGGTTCAAGCAGTCGATGCGCCGCAACGGCATCATGGTCGTCCACCGATGACCGAGCACCTGTGACCGACCACCTGTGACCAGTCCGTCCGACGCCCGTGACGCCGCCGCCGCCCTGGCGGCCGCCTCGGGCGTAGCAGCCCACGACCTGGCGTTGGTGCTGGGATCGGGCTGGGCCGGCAGCGTCGACGCCCTCGGGTCGCCGGTCGCCGACCTCGCCGTCGCCGACCTCCCCGGCTTCGCGGCGGCCACCGTCGAGGGCCACGCCGGCCGTGTCCGGTCGGTGGTGGTGGCGGGCCGGCCGGTGCTGGTGTTCCTCGGCCGCACGCACTATTACGAGCGGCGTGACCCGCAAGCCGTCGCCCACGCCGTCCGGGTGGCGGCGGCGGCCGGCTGCCGCGCCGTCGTGCTCACCAATGCGTGTGGTGCGGTGCGGCCGTCGCTGCGACCGGGCCAGATCGTGCTCGTCGCCGACCACATCAACATGACAGGCGCCTCACCGCTCGCCGGCGGCGACTTCGTCGATCTCTCGGACCTCTACGCCCGCCGGCTGCGGGCCGTCTGCCGTCAGGTGGACCCGTCGCTCGAGGAGGGTGTGTACGTCGGCTACTGGGGCCCGAACTACGAGACGCCGGCTGAGATCCGCGCGTTCGAGCGCCTCGGCGGCGACCTCGTCGGCATGTCGACGGTGCTCGAGGCGATCGCGGCCCGGGCGGCCGGGATGGAGGTGGTGGGCCTGTCGCTCGTCACCAACATGGCGGCCGGGCTGGCCGGACCCCTGAGCCACGACGAGGTGCTCGAGCAGGGCCGGGCCGGCGAGGCCCGGGCGGGGGCGCTCCTCAGGGACCTGCTGCCAGCGCTCCTCGCCGCCGTCGCCTGACGACGGCGCGCGCCCGCTCCACCGCGACCTCCACGGCGAAGAACGGCGCGAACGCCACGCCGTAGAGCGGGTACGGAAAGGCGATGGCCATCACGGCCGCGATGGCCACGTGGAACAGCCACGCCGCCGCCACCCACACGTTGCGCCACATGCCACCGAGCAGCGCCACCGGCGCGCCCAGCTCGACGGCCAGCGCGCCGAAGGCGGCCAGGGGCAGCACGGTGGGATGGGCCGCCAGCCAGCCGCCAATGGGCGAGTGGCGGGCACCGAACAGCGTCTTCTGGAGGGCGTCGGCCGCGACCTGGTTGCGGAGCACGTCGCCGTCGAGCCAGCCGATGCCGCCGTAGCGCACCTTGGCGATGCCAGCGACGACATACGAGACCACGGTGGCGATGGCCAGGACGCGCACCGGCCACCCGTATCGGGCGTGAGGCAGCAGTGCGGGTGAGCGTGCCGCTCGTGCCCGGCGCCGGGCGTCCAGCGACCAGGCGTCGGCCGCCGGCACGAGGGCGAGGATCACCAGATGGACGGCGGGCAGGTGGTCGGCGTGGCTCACGTGGCCCCACGACACCCGGTAGGTCGACAGCAGGAGGAAGAGCACGGCGAACAACGGTGCGCTCAGCCGCCATCGCCAGCCGGCGACGACGGCGACACCTGCGGCGACGGCCAGCGCCAGGCCGACGGTGACGACGCTGCGGCTCACAGGGTCCGACAGCCACGACAGCACCCCAACCGGCGCGAACTGCTCGCCCGGGAGGCGGGCGATCTGCAACAGGCTGGGGGCGGTGGCCATGAGGTGCACGACGCAGTAGACGCCGATCAGCACCCGCAGGACGGCCAGCCGTGTCGGTGGTGCCGGCGCCAACAGCCAGCTGTCGGCGCCCGTGGCGACGGCGGTCACCGGGCGGGTGTCGGTGGTGGTCATCGGGCCACTTCGCACCGGGCGTGGACCTGACGAGCGACGGGCTGGCGATCGCCGTCGAACCACGCCGGCGCGTCATAGGTCTCGGTGACGATCTCGACGGCGACGGCGTCGGGCGGCCCGTCGCGGCCCACCCGCCCGGCGATGTCGGTGCACAAGGCGTCGGCCCGCCCTGACGCGATGGCGTCGCCCACCACCGTCACGGCCTGGTTCACGACCGTCGTGCCGGCGATGAGGTCGGGCACGAGCCGCCGCGAGGTCCCGGCCGCCGTGACGCCGACCGCTGTGGCGATCGACTGCGTCGAGTCGATGTCGGCCGAGAACATCGGGAACGTCGACAGCGGCAGGCTGTCGCGATCGAGGGCGAGGGGCACCACGCCGGTGAGCCCGACCACGAGGACGACCGCTGTCCACGCCCGCCGTCGTTCCCGCATCCGAGCGACGGTACCGGCTCTAGATTTCGCCCATGGCAGGACCGATGGAGGGCATCAAGGTCGTCGAGCTCGGGTTCTGGGTGGCCGGACCGAGCTGTGGCGCCATCCTCGCCGACTGGGGCGCCGACGTCGTGAAGGTGGAGCCGCTCACGGGCGATCCGTTCCGGGGTATGGCCGCCTACTTCCGGCTCGCCCTCGGGCAGGACGTGAACCCGCCCTTCGAGCTGGACAACCGGGGCAAGCGGTCGATCGGGCTCGACTACGGCACCGAGCGCGGCCGGCACGTCCTCGGAGACCTCGTCGGCGCGGCCGACGTGTTCGTGACGAACCTGCGCCTCGACGCGCTGGAGCGAGCAGGACTCGACCACGCCGCCTTGACCGCCCGCCATCGTCGGCTCGTCTACGCCAGCGTCAGCGGCCTCGGCCTCGAGGGGGCGGAGCGCCACCGGGCTGCTTACGACGTGGGCTCGTTCTGGTCCCGGGCCGGCGTGGCGGCGGCGCTGTCACCGGATGCCGGCGTCCTCCCGTACCAGCGGGGCGGCATGGGCGACCACATGACCGGCATGGCGGCGGCGGGCGGGGTGGCGGCGGCCCTGTTCGTGCGGGAGCGCACCGGTCAGGGCCAGCTCGTCAGCACCTCGCTGCTGCGCATCGGTGCCTACATGCTCGGGTGGGACACGAACGTCAACCTCCGCACCGGGCTGCCGACCACGCCGATGACGAGGACCACGGCGCCCAACCCGCTGATCGTCGACTACGCCGGGAGCGACGGC
Source organism: Acidimicrobiales bacterium (assembly GCA_036406775.1). GTDB lineage: Bacteria > Actinomycetota > Acidimicrobiia > Acidimicrobiales > Ilumatobacteraceae > DASXAI01. The sequence continues at coordinate 321 of DASXAI010000544.1, read as the reverse complement.
AAGCGGTTCTGGCTCCTGGGCCTCGAGGGCGACCGCCACTGGCCGGTACTGCTGAAGGCCGTCGAGCGGACGGACCTCGCCACCGACCCTCGCTTCGCCGATCTGTTCGCCCGGGCGGCCAACAACGCCGCCCTCGTGGCCGAGCTCGACGACGTCTTCGCCCGCCGGACCCGCGCCGAGTGGGGCGCCGTCTTCGACCGCGAAGGCGTCTGGTGGGCGCCCGTGCAGGCCACCCACGAGCTGATCGACGACGACCAGGCCGTGGCGGCGGGGTGCTTCGTCGACACGCCCGTCGGCGACGGCGGGACGGCCCGGATGGTG
>DASXAI010000543.1:0-3780 GCA_036406775.1 Acidimicrobiales bacterium | reverse complement strand
CCCCGCCACCCACCGAGCCACCCACGACGACGTCGCTGCCGCCGCCGCCGCCGCCCCAGAACGACGGCGGCATCGACATCAACCTGCCCGGGCTCCCGCCGATCCGCCTGCCCTGACGCCGACCCCCCTGGTTTCACGCTCGCTGAGCGACCTCCCAGGTTCTCAAACAAGCGTGAAACGGAAGAGAGGGGGTCAGTGGATCGTGAGCTCTCGCCGGAAGATCTTCTTCGGCTTGAGCTCCACCGCCACCCGCTCGGCCAGGGCCTGGAAGACCCGGCCGGCTTCGCTGTCGGGCGCGACGGCGGCGATGGGCTTGCCCTCGTCGCCGCCTTCACGCAGTGGCGTCAGCAGCGGCACCTGGGCCAGGAGCGGGACGCCGAGCTCGTCGGCCAACTCCTGACCGCCGCCGCGTCCGAACAGCTCGTACCGGACGCCGTCGTCGCCGGTGAACCACGACATGTTCTCGATGACGCCCTTCACCTCGAGGTGCACCTTCTCCGCCATCGCCGCCGACAACCGGGCGACCTGCTTGGCCGCGGGCTGGGGTGTGGTGACGACGTAGACCTCGCCGCGCGGCAGGTACTGGCTGAGCGAGATGGCGATGTCGCCCGTGCCCGGCGGCATGTCGACGATCAGGAAGTCGGGCTCGTCCCAGTACACGTCGGTGAGGAACTGCTCGAGCGCCTTGTGCAGCATCGGACCCCGCCAGATGACCGCCTGACCGTCGGGCACGAAGTACGCCATCGAGATGCACCGCACGCCCCACGCTTCCGGCGGCAGGAGCATCTGGTCGAGCACCACCGGATCGCGGTCGGCGCCGAGCATGCGAGGAACGGAGAAGCCGTACACGTCGGCGTCGAGCACGCCCACTGAGTGGCCGCGCTGCGCCAGCGCGACGGCGAGGTTGGTGGTGACGCTCGACTTGCCGACGCCGCCCTTTCCCGACGCGATCAGCAAGGGCCGCGTGCGCGAGTCGGGCTCGGCGAACGGGATGCGCCGACCCTCGGCGTGGCCGTGGGCGTCGTGGCTGCCGGCCGTCGCGCTCGGGTCGCCGTGCAGGCGCTGGCGGAGGGCGCTGAGCTCCTCGTCCGTCATGACGGTGAAGTCGAGACCGACCGACGTCACGCCGAGGGACTCGAGGGCAGCGCCGACGCGCGACTGGATCTCCGCCCGCAGCGGGCACCCGGCCACCGTGAGAGCGATGGTGAGATCGACCCGCCCCTCGGCGCCGACGACGACGTCGCGCACCATCCCCAGCTCGACGATCGACCGGTGCAGCTCCGGATCCTGGACGGCCCGGAGCGCGTCGATCACCTGGTCACGAGAGGTGGGCATGGGTGGGGTTCCTCCAGCACGGCTCCGGCCGATTTGCACTATGGCGATAGGTAGAATATCGGCGTGGCGCAGACGGCACCCACCTCGACGCTCACGCCTGGCGCGTTCACGGCGGCGGTGTCGGCCATCACCAACGCCTTCGGCGATCCGACCCGACGCGCCATCTACCTCTTCGCCCACGAGCACGAGCGCGACCGCGGCGTCACGGCGGCCCAGGTCGCCGAGCGCTTCGGCCTGCATCCCAACGTAGCCCGCCACCATCTCGACAAGCTGGCGGCGGGCGGCTACCTCGACGTCAACGTGGAGCGGAGCGAGACGGGCGGCGCCGGCCGGCCGTCGAAGCGCTATCGCGCCCACGACGAGCAGGTCACGTTGTCGGTGCCGGTGAAGACCGACGACCTCGTGCTCACGATGCTGGGCCGGGCGCTGGCGCGGCTGTCACCGGCCGAGGCCGAGGCGATGGCCGAGGAGGTCGGCATCGAGTACGGACAGGCCATGGCGGCCGGGCTGGCCGGCCCGGATGGAGCCGCCGGTGGCCAGCGGTCGTTCCGGGCCGCCCTCCACGCCGTCGCCGACGCCCTCACAGCGCACGGCTTCGCCGCCCACACCGAGAAGCGCGGCAACGAACTGCGCATCGTGAACAACCATTGCCCGTTCGGGGCGGCCGCCATCGAGAACCCGGTGATATGCGCCGTCGACCGCGGGATGGTGAAGGGCATGCTGGCGTCGCTGTACGGCGACACCGAGCCGGAGACGGCCGCCTCTTTGCCGCACGGCGACGAGGTCTGCGTCACGTCCTTCTAGTGGCGCGTCACTACCTCGACCACGCCTCCACGTCGCCGCTGCGACCGGAGGGGCGCGAGGCCATGGTCGAGTGGCTGTCGGCGACGCGGGTGGGCGATCCCGCTCGCATCCACAGCGAGGGCCACGAAGCCCGGGCCGCCGTCGAGGACGCCCGGGCCGCCGTGGCGGTCCTGCTGGGGTGCCGGCCCCGCTCGGTGGTGTTCACCAGTGGCGCCACCGAGGCCATCGCCGAAGCCGTGTGGGGTGGGGTCGAGCGGGCCGGGGGCCACGTCGTCGTGCCCGCCATCGAGCACTCGGCCGTGCGCCTCTCGTCGGCCGAGTTCGCCTCCGCCGTCTCGGTCGTCGGGTGCGATCGGCGGGGCCGGGTCGATCCCGCCGCCGTGCTACAAGCCGTCCGGCCCGGTGAGACCGCGCTCGTACACCTCCAATGGGGCAACCACGAGGTCGGCACGCTCCAGCCCGTCGCCGAGGTCGTGGCCGCCTGCCGGGAGCTCGGCGTCCTCGTGCACGTCGACGCGGCGCAAGCGGCGGGCCGGCTGCCCATCGCGTTCGACGACCTCGGCGCCGACCTGGTGTCGGTGAGCGCCCACAAGATGGGCGGACCGCCCGGCATCGGCGCCCTCCTGGTGCGGCGTGGCCTGCGGGTGCGGCCGCTGCTGATGGGCGGCGATCAGGAGCGGGCTCGGCGGGCGGGGTACGAGAACGTGCCGGCCATCGTGGGTTGGGGCGCCGTCGCCACCGCGCTGGCCGCGTCGGACGACGAGGTCCGTCAGCGGCGGCTGAGCGAGCGGGTCGCGACCGGAGCCGCCGATTTCGACGGCGTGGAGGTGTACGGCGACTCGGATCCGGCGGGCCGCCTCCCCCACATCGTGTGCCTCGGCGTCGACGGCATCGAGCCCCAGGCGGTGCTGCTCGGGCTCGACCAGGCCGGCATCGCCGTGCACTCGGGCAGCGCCTGCGCGTCGGAAGACCTGCTGCCGTCTCCGGTGCTGGAGGCGATGGGCGTCGACGCCCACCGCTCGCTGCGGGTCAGCGTCGGCTGGAACACCACGGACGCCGACATCGACGCCCTGCTCGACGCCCTTCCCCGGGTCATCTCTCACCTTCGTGCTCTGACCTCGCCGACCGCGGTCCGGCGCTGACCCAAACGTGGTGGGCGGCCCAGACGTGTGGGGACCGGTGATCGCCGCCACGGAGGTCGAGCACGCCCCAGTGTCCGATTTCGATGCGTTCTTCCGCCGGCACTACACCGCGCTGCTGCGCGCCCTCACGGTGGCGTGCGGCGACGCCGAGGTCGCAGCCGACTGCGTGCAGGACGCCTTCGTGCGGGCCCACGCCCGCTGGCGACGGGTGCAGGCCTACGAGGATCCCGCCGGCTGGGTCCGCCGCGTGGCGATCAACCGCATGCGCGATCACTTCCGCCACGAGTCGCGCGGCATCAAGGTGCGACGCCTGTTGGCGCGCGAAGGCACGAACCACGACTCGCCGCCCGAGCCTCCGTTCGATCTCGCCCACGCTCTCGCTGGGTTGTCACCACAGCAACGGATCGCGGTTTCGCTCTACTACATCGGCGACCTCAGCGTGCTCGAGGTGGCCGAGGCCATGCAGTTGTCGGCGGGTGCAGTCAAGTTTCATCTCCAC
>DASXAI010000542.1:0-5323 GCA_036406775.1 Acidimicrobiales bacterium | reverse complement strand
CGACGGCAAAGGCGACCCCGACGTTGTGGCCCAGGCTGCAATGGCTGCCGCGCACCTCGATGTTCTCGGCGATGGGCCCGACCGGCTGCACGCACGTCGACCAGGCCACGATGCCGTCGTTGCGCGTGTAGATCGCAGTGGACGGCACCGCGAGCGGCCGGTGGCTCGCGGCATATGGCGGCACCTGGTACCGCGGTTCGTGCCGCGGCCGGTAGTACTGGTACAAGCGGCCGGTGCGCGTCTGGGCCAGGTTGGTGAGCCGGAACGGGCTGGCCAGGGTGATCACCTGACGCACCTCTTCGGGCACCTCCCGTGCCATCTCGCGGGCGTAGATGCCGCCGAGGCTCCAGCCAACCAAGCTGATCTTCTCGCCGTGCTCGTCGGCCAGGCTGTCGAGGCACTGGCGCATGCCGGCGACGATCTCGCGGGTCGGGCCGACGTTGCGACCGAGGTCCCATCCGTGGGTCGTGTAGCCCAGGTTGCGCAGGTGCCAGCGCAGGCCGAGGGTGCTGCAGTCGTCGGCGAGGAAGCCCGGCAGGACCAGGACGTGATGGCCGTCGCCCGCCGGCGCCCGCTGCAGGAGCGGCTCCGCCGCCATGAAGAGCGCGTACTCGGCCACAGTCCGCGGTAGCTCGAGGCCGAAGTCGAGTGCCGCCGGTCGAGCTGGCGGCTCACTGATCGTCGTGGTCACTGGTCCCCCCGTTGGGCCCGCCCCTCCAGGCGGAGGCACTGTCTACACTCGGATTTCTACCACCGCGCGTAGCGAAACATGCGGTTGGAAGGGGGGACCGTCACTGTGCCGGTCGATCGCATGAGCCCGCAGGACGCATCGTTCCTCCACATCGAGGACGACGTGAGCCACATGCACATCGCCTCCGTGGCCATCTTCGAGGGTCCGGAACCGCCCTTTGCCGACATCGTCGCCATGGTGCAGGGCAAGCTGCCGCTCCTGCGCCGCTACCGCCAGCGGGTGCGGTTCGTGCCCTTCAACCTGGGCCGGCCGGTGTGGGTGGACGACCCCCACTTCAACCTCGACTACCACGTCCGCCACACCGCACTGCCAACGCCGGGGGGCGAGGCCGAGCTGCGCCGCCTGGTCGGGCGGGTCATGTCACAGCAGCTCGACCGCTCGAAGCCGCTCTGGGAGATGTGGGTGGTGCAGGGGCTCGAGGACGGCGACTGGGCGATCCTCTCGAAGGTCCACCACTGCATGGTCGACGGCGTGTCCGGCACCGATCTGCTGGCCACGGTCCTCGACGCCACGCCCGAAGGCAGCCCGCCCGTGCCCGACCATTGGTCGCCCGAGCCGGCGCCATCCCCGTCGGCACTGGTGGCCCAGGCGCTCAGCGACATGGCCCACAGCCCGTACGAGCAAGCCCGCGCCTTGCGGGCCGCCACCCGGGCCCCACGCCTCGCCGCCACCCAACTGTTGATGGTGGGCAGCGGGTTGCGGAACTTGTCGGGCCTGGCCCGCCCGACGCCGCCGTCGACGTTGAACGGGCCGATCGGACCGCATCGCCGCTGGGGCTGGGCCTCGACGACGGTCGACGAGATCAAGCGCGTCCGCAAGGCGACGGGTGCGACCTTCAACGACGTCGTGCTGGCCGCCATCACCCGCGGCTTCCGGGATCTCCTGCGGGGCCGGTGCGAATCCGTCGACCGGTTCGTGCGGACGCTCGTACCGGTGTCGGTGCGACCGCGTGATACGAGCGGCCGAGCCGTTGGCGACGGCACGTTCGAGAACCGAGTGTCGGCCATGTTCGCCCAGCTGCCGGTCGGCATCGACGACCCGATCGAGCGGCTGTACGTCATCAGCACCCAGATGGCCGGGCTCAAGGAGTCGAAGCAGGCCGTGGCGGGCGAGGCGCTCACGGCGCTCAGCGGCTTCGCTCCGCCGGCCCTGCTCGCCCTCGGCACCCGGCTCGCCTTCCGCACGCCTCAGCGCACCGTCAACACCGTCACCACCAACGTCCCCGGTCCGCAGCTCCCGCTGTACGGCGCCGGACGACGGATGTTGCAGGCCTATCCGTACGTACCGCTCGCCGGTCAGCTCCGCGTGGGCGTGGCCATCTTCAGTTACGACGGCCAGGTGAACTTCGGCATCACCGGCGACTACGACTCGGCCGCCGACATCGACGTGCTGGGTCGGGGCATCGAAGCCGGCATGGAGGAGATGCTCGCGGCCGTGGCATGACACGATGCCGCCCATGGCACCTCGCATCGCGCCGCGTCCCCGCACGGGCAACCCCCCCGACGTCCAGGAGCTCATCGAGGGCGCCGTGCCCGCCAACGGGCCGACGATCAACATCTTCCTCACGCTGGCCAACCACCCCGGGTTGCTGCGGCGCTACCTGCCCTTCGGCGGGAAGCTGTTGATGAAGGGCAAGCTGCCCGGCCGCGAACGCGAGCTCGTCATCCTGCGCACCGCCTGGCTGTGCCAGTCCGACTACGAGTGGGGTCAGCACGTCGGCATCGGCGCCGACGAGGGCCTCACCGACGAGGAGATGGCCCGCATCCCGGCCGGGCTCGCGGCCGACGGCTGGTCGGCGTTCGACGCCGTCCTGCTGCAGGCCGCCGACGAACTGGTGGCCGACCACCGCCTCAGCGACGCCACGTGGGCCGCGCTGTCCGAGCGCTACGACGACCAGCAGATGATCGAGCTCACGTTGCTCGTGGGGAACTACGTGATGGTGGCCGGGATGCTCAACTCGATCGGCGTCAAACGGGAGTCCGGCGTCCCCGGATTCCCGTAAAGAAATCGTTAGGCTCATTGCCTTCCAGCGTTTACCGACGTAGAACGGTGACGCGGTGGAGGTGAGCAATGGTGCTCGTGACGACGTGTGTGGTGCTCGGACTGGTGGTGGTGCTGGTCCGCGCCCTGGACCTGCCGGGCCGGGTTCGCGCCGCCCGGGTCGACGCCGGGCTGGCCTCGATCGTCGACCTCGGTACCGCTGAGCTGGTCGAAGAGCAGCTGCGGGCCGAGCCGCAACTCGTGCGGGTCCGCACCGGCCGGCACATGAGCGGGCCGTTCCTCGAGATCCTGGTCGGCTCGCGCTGCGTGCACCTCCGTCTCTACCACGATGCCCGTACACCCGTTCCCTCCGGCCAAGCTTTCGCTCGTCTGACACATTTGCGTCGTGTCGATGAAATCGGGTGGGTGGCCGAGTTCGACGGTCCGCGCGGGCCACAGCAGTATCTCGGCTGGCTCGTCGAGACCGCCGCCGCCTGACGGCGGCTCAGTAGTAGCCGGACGTCCGGTACCGGCGGCCGCCGAAGCGACCCGTCCCCGCGTACGACGACAGGTCGAACAGGAACCCGAGCACCACGAAGAACCAGCCGATGCCCGTCACGCCGCCAATCGGGGCGTACGCCAACACGTAGAAGAACGTCGTGTACGGCAGGAACACCAATCCGGCCAACGGCAGCAGCCAGCCGTCGAAGGCGATGTCGACGCGGTTGGTGAAGATCCACGTGATGATCAGCGCGATGCGCGGGAACGCCGATCCGAGGAGCACGACGAGACAGCCACAGGGCATGCCGGCACGTTAGATCGCGTCGGCGTCGTGGCGCGCCAGCGCGGCTTCCGCCTCCTCGAGCGCGGCCTGCGCGTCCCCGCGCCGGGCCGTGGCGGCGTCGAGGTCGCGCTGCGCGTCGGCGACGCGGCTCTCGGCTTTCGTGACGGCGGTGTCGGCGGCGGCGACGGCTCGGTGGGCATCGGCCACCGCCTTCTGGCGCCGGCGCCGTTCGGCCGGATCGGGCCGCGGGCGCGCCGGGGCGGGCTCGGGTTCGGAGTCTCGCTCGGTCGTGGGCCGCGCCCGCCGTTTCGCCTCCGGCTTGGATCGCGGCGCCACCGCGGCCGGCTCGAGCCCGGCGAACGGGTCGGCGTCGTCGACGGGCGCGGTGCCCAAGCGCCCGGCCCGCAGTTGCTCGCCCGCCGCCTCGTTCGTCGCCACCTCCGCCAGCCGGCTCGTGATGGCGGCCGCCTGGGTGCTGCGATCTCGTCCGGCGTCGGCCAGCACCTCGTCGGCCCGGCGGTGCACCGCCGTCGATGCAGTCCGCATCGCCGCCAGTGCGCCCCGCAGATCGCCGCCTCGACCCTCGATGGCGCCGGCCTGGACGCGTCGGAGGTCGGCGGCGGCGTCGAGCAGCGCGCTGACGTCGTCCGGGTGGCGGTGAGCGGTGACGTTGAGGGCCCAGTCGGACGGACTCGGCCGACGCAGGTTCGCCACCTGGGCCGCCTCGTCCTTCTGGCCGGCGGCGCGCAACGCCTTCACGAGGGCATTGCGCGTGGCCACAAACTCCTCGGGCGCCACGGTGAACAACTCGTCGACGTCAGCGGCCACCCCACGACGCTACGTCGGTAGTGTGCCGCCGGTGCCCGCCCCGCTCCCGCCTCGGCGCCGACGTGACGGTTTTGCACCGTATGTGTGCATTTCCGTCACTTCGGCGAGGAGTTGCCTGTCCCCGGAGGGCGGGAGAACCGGGTCTCCCGCCCCCCGAAGACTCGCTTGGAACCACGCAGAGTCGCCGGGTTCCCGCCCTGCAACCGTCTGCAATCCGGCGCTCTGCGTGGTCCCGCGAGCGTAGGACACCCCCTTACGTGGTCGAATAGGCCGTCCGGACCGTTCACACCCTCCGACGGTGCTGCCACGTAGCGTGGCGACACCCGCACGTGACCGGCGCCGGTACCGTCGCGGTCCGGTGCCTGTTGCCGCCATCGTGATCCTCGTCGTCGCCGGTCTCGCCGTGTTCGCCATCGCCGCCGTCACGATCGGCCGCGAGGCCCACCGCCTCGACGCCGTTGCGCCTCGGGCCACCTACGTGCTCGACGACGCCGTGGAGTACGTGGCCGACCACATCCCGCCCGACAGCCAGGCCCGGCTCACCCACGACGAGGTGCGCCAGCTCCTGCGCATGCACATGACCCAGCTCCGCGAGCACGGGCTCCAGCCGGCCCAGGCCATCGACCACGTCCAGGACATCGCCGATCCGGTCGTGGTCGAGGAGACCGACGCCGCCGGGTACCTCATCGGCCAGGTGGAGGCGGCCGGGCTGCCCATCGAGGACGTCGACGTCGTGCACGTCGTCGATGCCCATCTCGCCTACTTCGAGTCCATCGGCGCCGTCGGACCACCGGCCGAAGGCGACGGGCCGTGACCCAGCTGCCGTCGGGCACGGTCACGTTCCTCTTCACCGACATCGAGGGCTCGACCCGGCTGCTGCGCCGGCTGGGTGACCGGTACCCGCCGATGCTCGAGCGGCACCGGGAGCTGCTCCGCCGGGCGTGGGCCGCCTGCGCCGGCGTCGAGATCAAGACCGAGGG
>DASXAI010000541.1:0-6212 GCA_036406775.1 Acidimicrobiales bacterium | reverse complement strand
GACCTCTTCGAGAGCTACGAGGTCACGCTCGTGGCCTCGATCATCCTCGGCGTACCCGCGTTCCAGGGCATCTTCCCGGATCGGCCCGGGCTGTGGGCGGCCGGCGCCATCTTCCCGTTGGGCTGTCGCGCCATCGGCGTGCTGGCGTCGATCGTCGGCGTCTTCGCCGTACGGGCCACCGACAAGGACCGGTCGGCCATGACGCCCATCAACCGGGGGTTCCTCACCGCCGGCATCCTCACGGTGCTCGGCACGCTCGTGCTGGCGCTCGTGTACGTCGGTAACCCGGCCGGCGCCATCTCGAACGTCGGCTGGCGCATGTTCGGCGCCGTCGTGGTCGGCCTCGTACTGGCCCAGCTCGCCAGTCGCATCACCGAGTACTTCACATCCACCGAGACCGCACCGGTCCGGGAGATCGCCGCGTCGGCCCGCACCGGGCCGGCCACCACCGTGCTGTCCGGCATCTCGTCGGGCCTCGAGAGCTCGGTCTGGGCCATCATCGCCATCGCCCTCGCCATCGGGGCTGCCATCGGACTCGGCGGCGGTGACCTCCAGTTCTCCCTCTACCTCGTCGCCCTCGTGGGCATGGGGATGCTCGCCACCACGGGCGTGGTCGTGAGCGAGGACACCTTCGGTCCGGTCGCCGACAACGCCGCCGGCATCGCCGAGATGTCGGGCGAGTTCCACGGGCCGCCCGAGCGGATCATGGTGAGCCTCGACGCCGTGGGCAACACCACCAAGGCCGTCACCAAGGGCTTCGCCATCGGCTCGGCCGTCATCGCCGCCGTGGCCTTGTTCGCCTCGTTCATCGAGACCATCAGCAGCGAGCTGAACCTCGGCCTGAAGGGTGACGAGCTGTTCTCCAATCCGTTGACGTCGATCAACGTGGCCGACCCGAAGACCTTCATCGGTCTCCTCGTCGGCGGCTCGGTGGCGTTCCTGTTCTCCGCCCTCGCCATACGCGCCGTCGGACGAACCGCCGGCATCGTGGTCCAGGAGGTGCGCCGCCAGTTCGCCGACGGCAAGATCATGAGCGGCGAGAAGCGCCCCGACTACGGCCCGGTGATCGACATCTGCACCCAGGCGTCGCTGCGCGAACTGGCCACGCCGGCGCTGCTGGCCGTGCTGACGCCGGTGATCATCGGCTTCGGCATCAACTACTTCGCCCTCGGCGCGTTCCTGGCGGCCGTCATCCTCACCGGCCAGTTGATGGCCAACTTCCTGTCGAACTCCGGTGGGGCGTGGGACAACGCCAAGAAGTACATCGAGGACGGCCACGAGGGCGGCAAGGGATCCGACGCCCACAAGGCGGCCGTCATCGGCGACACGGTGGGCGACCCGTTCAAGGACACCGCCGGCCCGGCGCTCAACCCGCTCATCAAGGTGATGAACCTGGTGTCGCTGCTGATCCTGCCGGCCGTCATCAACCTCCAGGACAACACCGGTGCCCGTCTCACCATCGCCGGCATCGCCCTCGTCGTCCTCCTGGGCGCCATCGCCTTCTCGAAGCGCCGCGCGCCCGGGCTGGCCACCACGCCCACCGAGCCCACGCCGGCGGCGGCGGTTCCCGTCGGCTGACGGACGTCCCCTCCCGTTTCACGCTGTTTTATCCACGCCTGGCGTGGGTGAACCAGCGTGAAACGCAGGGGTTCGGTAGGGTCGAGACCTCATGCGGTCGGTAGTGCTGGCGAGCTTCCTGAACCCCGAGTCGCTGATCGACAAGGGTGGCCTGGCGCTGCTGGCGGCCATCATCTTTGCCGAGACCGGCCTGCTCGTCGGGTTCTTCCTGCCCGGCGACTCGCTGCTGTTCGTCGCCGGCTTCCTGGCCTCGGACGCCGGCGGCCACCGCCTCCCCGCGCTGCCCATCGTGGCGGCGGTGGCGTTCGTGGCGGCCGTCGTCGGAGACCAGGTGGGGTTCTGGTTCGGGCGCAAGATCGGGCCGGCGTTGTTCACTCGGCCCGACAGCCGCCTCTTCAAGCAGCAGAACGTCGTCAGGTCGCACGCCTTTTTCGAGCGCCACGGCCCCAAGACCATCGTGTTGGCCCGCTTCGTGCCGGTGGTCCGCACCTTCACGCCCGTTGTCGCCGGCGTGAGCGAGATGAACTACCGGACCTTCACGAAGTTCAACATCATCGGCGGCTTCTTGTGGGCGGTGGGGGTCACGACGCTCGGCTACTTCCTCGGCCAGATCGACGTCGTCAAGAACAACATCGAGATCGCCATCGTGCTCGTGATCGCCCTGTCGCTCCTGCCGGTCGCCATCGAGTTCGTGAAGCACCGTCGCGAGGCCAAGCGAGGCGTCGACGCCGTGCTCACGGACGCGGAGTGAGCGCCGTCGACCAGCCGTCGGCCGCCAACACACGCGTCACCACCATGTCGCCCACCGGCAGGTAGGCCGCGACACCAGCCGGAACAGTGCCGTCATCAGGGAGGGCGCCCCACGTGTGCGCCCGCGCGGCCGGGCCGACGAACGGGAGCGGGCCGCCCGCCAGTTCGATCACGGCGTGGGCCTCGCCCGCCTGCCGGTAGCCCCCCGGGATCGGCGCGGCCGGCGCCTCGCCGTACCACTCCATGTCGACGGCGACGGGCGTCGACTCCCCGTACGCCCGCCCGAGGGCGTCAGCGGGGTCGTCGAGGGCGACGGCGTAGCACTCGTTCTGCACCGTCCACTGCTCGAACGGCACTTCGCACACGTGCTCGGCCCACAGCCCGGTGGTGCGCACCCGGAGGCCGGCGCTCGGGAGCGGCGCGGCGACGTCGGCCACGTGGAGCTGGCGCCGCCCCGCTTGTACGACCACCGACCAGTACCAGACCCGGCGCTGGTTGGGCTGGAGGGTGAGCCACGTGAAGGCCCCGACCGACCCGTCCGGGGCGAACAGGTCGAAGACCCACGTCTCGGTCCACGCCGGATCAGGCCCGGGCGGGTGGCGATCCTCGTCGCCGGGCCCGAAGCTCACGCCAGCAGCTCGTAGTACGCCACACTCGGGTCGGGCGGCTCGTTGGCGCCGTCCATGGCCGCCACCAGCTCGTACAGCGGCGGCGGGATGTCGCGGGGCACGGTCCAGTCGAGGTCGCCGGCGCATCCGGCCTCTTCGGCGAATCGTTTCAGGAAGGCGAAGTACACGAAGGCGCCGCACCGGATCTTCTCGTCGCGGTCCATGGCCGCGACAATGCGGTAGAGCGAACGCTGCACCGTCCGGACGGCGGCGACGAGATCGTCGAGCGTGTCGAGCGGCACCGGCGTCAGGCCGTCGCCGTCGGTCGTGTACAGCCCGAAGGCGGCGACGTGGTCGAGGTAGTCCTCGGGCTCGGTGTAGCTCGTACCGAAGTCGGTGATGCGAGCCACGCGGGCACCGTCGAGCACGAAGGCGGCCGTGAGGTTCCGGTACGGCAAGCCGGCCGCCACGTCGCTCCACCAGAAGTCGCTCTGGCCGATCTCGTAGTAGTCGCGCACGAGCAGCGTGCGCCCGTCGGGCAGCGGGTAGGGCCCGGTGTCGCCCGTGCCCACCCGGGTGTCGAAGTACAGCAGGAAGAGATAGGTCACGAGGGTGGCGTTGAACCGCTTCACGACGGCCCGCTGCTCGGCGTCGAGCGGCTGCACGCCAGCGAGCAGTTCGGCCACCACGCCGTCCGGGTAGATGCGCGCGTCGCCCGTGTCCCACGCCTGCCGGGTGCCGTCGCCTCGGAAGGCGAGAGTCGCCCGCTCCCAGAAGTCGAGCACCGGAAAGACGCGCTCGATGGGGTCGGGCGCCGTCGGGTCGACCATGGCGAGGACCTTGCGCCCGAGGAGGTGGAAGTTCGGCACGCCCCAGAGGTGCACGGTGTTGACCCGGGAGCCCGGGCGGCGGGCCCGGCGGCCGATCTCCTCGGCCGGCAGGGCGGCGTCGATGGTGGCGACGACGTCGGGATAGCGCAAGTACGCCTCCACGCACGCCGTCACCACGTAGGCAGAGACGGGGATCAGGCGGGACTCGAGCGACGTCCGCTCCGTGGTGAGGGCCAAGGCGATCGGGCTGTGGTAGGCGATGAGCCGGTTGGCCGTCTCCCGGTGGTCGTCACCCACGGACGATGCCCTCGGCGCCCGAGCAGTCGACCTCGACGTCGCGGCCGTCTTCGACGTCGGCCGTCAGCGCACAGCCCATGATGCACGGCACCTGGAGCTCGCGACTCACGATGCCGATGTGGCTCCGGGGCGTGCCGGCCGTGCACACGACGGCCCGGAGCTCGTGGTGGACCGGCGCGAGGAACGTGGCGCCGGCGTCGCGCACCACGGCGACGATGCCGTCGGCGCCGTCGTCCATGAGCGCCAGCACGTCGTCGGTGCTCTCGACCCACGCCAGCCGGCCGCCGACCGGCGCCGCGTCGAAGACCTTGGTCCCCTGTCCTAGTTCGCGCATCCTGCGGCAGACTAGGAGGTCGTGTCGCGCTACCTCAGCCGGGACTGGCTCGCCGTCCTGGGCGACGAGGTGGCGCGCCGCGCCGAGGTCCGCGAGGCCGCGGCCGGCCACACCCTCGCCGTGACCCAGGTGGTCACCGACGGCCCGGAGGGGGACGTCACCTACCACCTCGAGATCGCGAACGGCACCGTGGCCTTCGGACCTGGCCCGGCGACGGCCGAGGACGTGCGCTTCGTGCAGGACTGGGAGACGGCCGTCGCTGTCGCCACGGGCACCACCAACGCCCAGGAAGCGTTCCTGCGCGGCCGCATCAAGCTGGCGGGCAACCAGCGCCGCCTCGTCGATGCCCAGCCCGTGCTCGCCGTGCTGGAGAAGGTGCTGGCGCCGGTGCGGGAGGCCACGACCTATGCCTGAGCTCCCTGAGGTCCAGGCCCACGCCGAACGGCTGACGGCCGGCTTCAGCGGTGACGTCCTGTCGAAGTTCGTGCCGCTCGCCTTCCACGCCCTCAAGACGGCGGTGCCCGCGCCGGAGGGCGCGTTCGGGCAGCCGCTTCGCGACGTGGGCCGACGCGGCAAGTACCTGCTGCTCGACTTCGGCGAACTCACCTTCGTCGTCCACCTCATGCAAGGCGGACGGCTGAAGCCGGACGAGAAGCAGGCGGGACGGCCCAAAAGCGGTCTGGCCCGCTGGATCTTCGACGACGGCCGCGCCCTGATGCTGAGCGAGCAGGGCACCGAGCGGCGCGCCGGCGTGTGGGTGTCCGAGACAGCGGGCCGGCTCGAGCGGCCGCCCCTGGCCGACCTCGGTCCGGAGGCGCTCGAGGTGACGTCGGACGAGCTGGCGGCGCGGTTCGCGGCCCACCCCATGCGCCTCCACAGCTTCCTGCGGGACCAGGGTTGCATCGCCGGCCTCGGCCGCCGCCTGGCCAACGAGGTGTGCCACCGGGCCAAGGTGTCGCCCTTCGCCTCGACGGTCAAGCTCGGCCTCGACGGCGCGACACGGGTCGTCGCCGCCATCCACGATGCCGTCGACGAAGGCCTCGCCTACGAGCGATCCCGCCCCGACATGAGCTCGTCGGCCGATCGGCCCGGCGGTGTCCATCACCGCACCGGCCAGGCGTGTCCGGTCTGTGGCGACACCGTGCGGGAGGTGTCGTACGCCAAGTACACGGTCAACTACTGCCCCACCTGCCAGACCGGCGGCAAGGTGCTCGCCGACAACACCACGAGCAAGTTCTTGAAGTAGCCGCACCTCCCTCGAGGTGACGGAAAGCGACAACTATCGTCGATTTCCGTCACTTCGGCGTCGGGGAGGGAGCACCGATGGATCAGCCAGTCACTCGCCGGACGCTGCTCGCCGGGGCCGGCGCGACGGCAGCGGCGGCGACGATGGGACCCTTCGCCGCGCCGGCGGGCGCCCAGGAACCTGGTGACGGCGTCAGCCCGTTCGTTCCCGGCGGCGCACCGGTGGCCGGTGCGGGCGCGGCGGTCACACCGGCCACCCTCACCGCCGGGTTGACGTACCTCGCCGTCGACGGGGCCAGCTTCTTCCCCGACAATCCGATGACGACGCCACGGGTGATCGGGGGGTTCCCGGGCGCTACGACGACCGCGGGGAAGCCCCTGCTGGCCGCGCTCGCTCTGCCGACGGGCGCGGTGTTGAAGGAGGTGCAGGTCTTCTCCGTCGCCGCGGCGGCGCCGGCACCAGAGTTCGCCGTGTTCAAGAAGCCGGTGAACGGCGGCTACTCGCCGCTGACGTCCTTCACGACGCTGCCCGTGGGTGCGGACACCCAGACGGCGACGCTCACGTTCGAC
>DASXAI010000540.1:0-1864 GCA_036406775.1 Acidimicrobiales bacterium | reverse complement strand
CAGCTGGGGCAGCGCCCAGTCCTTTGGCAGGGAGCCCATCAGAGGGTCCCGAACAGCAGTGCGCTGCCGGGCGCGTAGTTGGGACCGGACACCGAGAGGCTCAGCTCGGCCCCCTCGACCTGACACGTCGAGTCGCCGCGGATCTGACGGACCGCTTCGACGACGTTGCCGAAGCCGTGGATGTAGGCCTCGCCGATGTTGCCGCCGGCGGTGTTGATCGGCAGCCGGCCATCCGGCCACTGGATGTTGCCGCCGCCGACGAAGTCGTTGAGCTCCTCCGGCGCACAGAAGCCCATCTCGGCGATCGCCATCAGCACCGGCCCGGTGAAGTTCTCGTAGAACTGGGCCACCGGCACGTCGGTCGGGGTGACGCCGGCCCGCTCCCACAGCCGGCGCCCGACGTGGCGGTGGTGGGCGGTCGGGAAGTTGGCCTCGTTGAAGGCGCCGACGCCGTCGCGGTGCTCGAGTCCGTGGGCGGCGGCGACGATCGCCACGCCCGGCCGGCGCAGGTCGCGGGCCCGCTCGGCGGTGGTCACGACGATCGCCGCGGCGCCGTCGTTCTCCGGGCAGCAGTCGTAGAGGTGGAACGGCTCGGCGATCCAGCGCGAGGCGTGGTACTCCTCCCGCGTGAGCGGCGTGCCGTAGCGGATCGCCCGCGGGTTGCGCTGGGCGTGGGCGTACGCGCCGAGGGCGATCTCGGCCAGCGAGTCCTGGGTGACGCCGTGCTCGTGCATGTAGCGCATCGTCTGCATCGCGCAGGTCTGGGCCGGCGTCAGCATCCCGTACGGCGCCGTGAAGGCGAACGCGCCGGACGACCGGCGCACCCGGCCGGCCTGGCCGTAGCGGTGGAACTGACCCTGGGCCAGGGCGCGGAAGGCGACGACGCACTCGGCGTAGCCGGCCGAGATGGCGGCGTCGGCCAGGGTCACCGCGGCGCCGGCGCCATTGCCGCCGCCCCCGAACGTCTGGGCGGTGAAGTCGAGGTCGCCCGTGCCGAGGGCGGCGCTGAGGCGGACCGGCTCGTTGCGGTCCATGTACGACACGAAGCCGTCGACGTCGGACGGTTGCAGCCCGGCGTCGTCGAGGGCGTTGCGGATGGCGATGCAGGCGAGCTGGAACTCGGTCTCAGGAGCCTTGCCGCGGGCGTAGTACGTCGATTCGCCGACCCCGGCGACGACGGCGGCGCCGCGCATTACAGCTCGAAGACGCGCTTGGCGTTGAGCCCGAGGATCTTGGCCCGGGACTCCTCACGCAACCCGCCCATCTGACGCTCGATCGACTGCGCCGAGAACGGCCACGACCCTTCGTGGTGCGGGTAGTCGTTGGCCCACATCAGGTTGTCGACGACGTCGTACTGCTCGGCGGTGTCGAGGCCGACGTGGTCCTCCTGGAACGTGGCGAAGCAGTTGCGCCGGAAGTAGGACGACGGCAGATCGGGGATCACCGGGCGGACCCACATGTGGTGGGCCTTGTAGGCGTAGTCCATCGTCTCGATCAGCCACGGCACGAAGCCGATGCCGGACTCGACCAGGCCGGCCTGCAGCTCGGGGTGGCGCTCGAACACCCCCGAGGTGATCAGCTGCACGAGCGGCTCGATCGTCGTCTCCATGCTGTGGCAGACGTAGTTGATGATCGCCCCACCGTTGCCGCCGACGGCCCGAGGGTCGCGGCCCGTCGACACGTGGAACGTGAGCGGCACCCGGGCCTCCTCGTTGAACGCCCAGAACTCCTCGAAGGCCTGGTCGTTGTACTCGAGGTTGCCCCACGTCTTCGGGCCGTAGACCGGGCTGTTGCCGAGGCACAGGCCGACGAAGCCGTGCTCGGCGGCCCACCGCGCCTCGGCCAGGGCGAGGTCGACGTCGCC
>DASXAI010000539.1:0-5658 GCA_036406775.1 Acidimicrobiales bacterium | reverse complement strand
GCTTCGGTGAACTGGTCGCCCGGTCGCTTGCCGCCGGTGACGACGATCTTCGGCGCCAGCCCCTGCTTCCAGAGATCGGCGGCATGGTCGAGGCGGGCGGCGAGCACGGGCGACGGCCGCCCGTTGTACTGGGCCGCGCCGAGCACGATGATCCGGTCGGCAGGCTGGGCGTGATCCTGGTGCGACGCCGACCACACCTGCAGGAACGTGATGCCCACGTACACGACGAGGAGCCCGAAGGTCGCCACCAGCCCGAGCGCGACCCAGCGGATCCACGGTCGGCGTCGGCGCCGGCGGCCGGCGGGGCTCGGCGCGTCGTCGTCGGGCGCGTCGACGGTGAGCGTCACGGTGACAGCTGCTCCCGCGCCGTCCGCAACCTGGCCATCGTCTCGTCCCGGCCCAAGTGCACGAGCACATCGAAGAGCGGTGGACCCACAGTGCGGCCGGTGACCGCCACCCGCAAGGGACCGTCGATCTTCCGGGGGGGCGCCTCGAGCCGGTCGGCCAGGTCGATGAACGCGGCATGGAGGTCGTCCGCGGTCCAGGTCGTGACGTCGAACGCCTCGTACGCGCCGTCGAGGGCCGCCGCCGCCAGCGCCGACTTCATCGCCTTGTCCCACGCCCGGGCGTCATCGACCGGACCATGCACCCAGTCGACGTAGGCCGGCACCTCGGTCAGCGTCTTCGCCCGCTCTTGGATCAGCGGCGCCAGCGCCGCGAGCGCGGCCCGCTCGTCGGCGTCCGCCACGAACTCGGAGGCCCGGGCGACGAAGTCGTCGGCGGCCAAGGCCCGGATGTACTCACCGTTGATGTGCGTCAGCTTCTTCACGTCGAAGAAGGCGGGTGACGGGTTGACGTCCTCGAGCCGGAACAGGTCGACGATCTGCTCGATCGGCCGGACCTCGATGCCGTCGGGCGGCCCCCACCCCAGCAGCGCGAGGTAGTTGCGCATCGCCTCGGGCAGGAAGCCGCGGTCCTTGTAGTCGGCCACCGACACGTCGTCGCGGCGCTTCGAGAGCTTCTTGCGCTGCTCGTTGACGAGCAGCGGCAGGTGGGCGAACACCGGCACTGGTCCGTACCCCAACGCTTCCCAGAGCAACAGGTACTTGGGCGTGTTGTTGAGGTGGTCCTCGCCTCGGATCACGTGGGTGATCCCCATGGAGGCGTCGTCGACCACGTTGGCGAGCAGGAACAACGGCGCCCCGCTCGAGCGCACGATCACGAAGTCCTCGATGTTGGCGTTCTCGACGGCGACGTGCTCGCGGATCAGGTCGTCGAACGCGGTGCTGCCGTCGTCGGGTGTACGGAAGCGCACGGCCCGCCCGGGCCCGGGGCCGAGCCCGCGGTCGCGGCAATGGCCGTCGTACCCCGGCTTGCCGCCCGCCGCCTTGTTGCGGGCCTGGACCTGCTCGCCGGTGCAGTCGCAGTAGTACGTGTGGGCCCGGGCGACGAGGGCGTCGACCGCGGCGGTGTAGAGCGAACCCCGGTCGGACTGGTGCACGACGTCGCCGTCCCAGTCGAGGCTCAGCCACCGGAGCATGTCGAGGATGTTGTCGGTGAGCTCCGGGCGGTTGCGCTCGGTGTCGGTGTCCTCGACGCGCAACAGGAACTGCGCTCCGGTGCGCCGAGCGAACAGCCAGTTGAAGAGGGCCGACTGGGCCGAACCGACGTGCAGGTAGCCCGTGGGCGACGGCGCGAAGCGGCAGCGCAGATCGGACTCGGCGGGCACGGGCGGCAGGTTACCGGCGCGTCCGCCGCCCGCCGGCTCAGGATGCGCAGCGCGGACGAGCGCGCACGGGTGTCCGCCTGACGACGGGTGCGCGCTCGTCAGCGTGGCGCGGCCGGGCCGACCTGCTCGGCGTCAGCCGTCGAGCTGCAGCAGGCTCCGCCAGTCCGCGGCGTGGCGGTCGGTCACGGCCGTCGGGGCCAGCCGAAGGGTCTCGATGGGCACGGCGTCGACGATGCGGCGCTGCTCGAGGTAGTGGTGCGGGTTGGCGGCCTCTTCGAACAGGGGCTTGCGGACGGCCACCAGCTCGGCCGGCGGCTTCGCGTCGAGGAAGCCCCACACGGTGAAGGCCACGGTGAGGTCGTGGATGACAGGCGCCCGCCCGAACTGCGACGCCCGCTTGAGGGCCACGAGCGTGCAGCCGGCGATGGCGTCGTCCTCGTGCTCGCCCTCGGTGAGCGTGAGCGTGCCCTCGAACCGGCGCGCCAGCACGAACACGTAGCCCTGGTCGGGTCCCTGGTAGCCGAAGCGCTCGCCGACGGGCTGGCCCGACGTGAGGTCGCCGGGCCGCTCCGCCCGCCACTGCTCGGGCCGGCGCGGCGGCGACTCGTACGAGCGCACGTCGTCCATCGGCTTCACGGGGACGTATTCGGGGGCCGCCATGGCGGCGCAGGCTAGCCACCCGCGCCGAGACCCTCGACCCAAGCCGTTCTGTCGGGGATCTTGTACACACCGTGCACAACATCCCCGACAGAACGAGGGTGTGCGCTCAGCGCGTGGCGTGGAGCAGGGCGTAGTTGATGGCGTCGAGGAGGGCCTGCCACGACGCTTCGATGATGTTCTCCGACACGCCGATCGTCGACCACGACCGCTCGTCGTCGGCGGTGTCGATCAGCACGCGGGTGACCGCGCCCGTGCCCTTGGCGGTGTCGAGCACGCGCACCTTGTAGTCGGTCAGGTGGACGTGCTCGAGCTGCGGGTAGACGGGCTGGATGGCCGCCCGCAGCGCCTGGTCGAGGGCGTTGACCGGGCCGTTGCCCTCCGCAGTGGCGATGCGCCGCTCGCCCTGGACGTGCACCTTCACGGTGGCCTCGGTGCTGAACGTGCCCGGCCCGTTCTCGTCGGTGATGACGCGGAACGCCTCGACGGTGAAGTAGTCGGGCTCCCAGCCCCCGGCCCGGCGCATGAGCAGCTCGAGAGACCCGTCGGCCGCCTCGAAGTGGTAGCCGTTGTGCTCGAGGTCCTTCAGCTGGGCGACGACACCGGTGAGCGCGGCGCCGTCGAGGTCGAGCCCGAGCTCGCGGGCCTTCATCTCCAGCGTGGACTTGCCGGCGAGCTCCGACACGACGAAGCGGGTGCCGTTGCCGACGAGGTCGGGGTTGACGTGCTCGTAGGCGTCGGGGCGCCGCACGATCGCCGACACGTGGAGACCGGCCTTGTGCGCGAACGCCGACGAGCCGACGAACGGCTGCTGGGGATGGGGCGTGATGTTGACGAGCTCGGCGATGTGGTGGGCCACCGAGGTGAGCCGTTCCAGCCGGTCCTCGGGCAGCGTGCGCACGCCCATCTTCAGCGTGAGGTCGGGGATGATCGTCGTGAGGTTGCAGTTGCCGGTGCGCTCGCCGTAGCCGTTGATCGTCCCCTGCACCTGCGTGGCGCCACCCCGCACGCCGGCGAGGGCGTTCGCCACGCCGCAGCCAGTGTCGTCGTGGAGGTGCACGCCGATGCCGACGTCGCCGCCGAAGTGGGCGACGACCTCGGTGACGATGCGCTCGACCTCGAACGGGAGCGATCCGCCGTTGGTGTCGCACAGCACCAGGTCGGTGGCACCCCTCATGACCGCCGCCTCGAGCACTCGTAGCGAGAACTCGGGGTTGCGCTTGTAGCCGTCGAAGAAGTGCTCGGCGTCGAACATCACGCGCAGGCCGTGGCCCTGGAGGAACTCGACGGAGTCGCCGACCATGGCCACGCCCTCGTCGAGCGTGGTCCGGAGCGCGTCGGTCACGTGGTAGTCCCAGCACTTGCCGACGATGCAGACCGTCGACGTGTTGGCCTTCACCAGGTTGCGCAGCGTGTCGTCTTCGTCGACCTTGCCCTTCACCCGGCGGGTCGACCCGAAGGCGACCAGCGTCGACGTCGTGAGGTCGAGCTCCGTAGGGGCGCGCTGGAAGAACTCGTCGTCCTTGGGGTTGGCGCCCGGCCAGCCGCCCTCGATGTAGTGCACGCCGAGGTGGTCGAGCTGCTCGGCGATGCGCAGCTTGTCGTCGACGGTGAGCGAGATGCCCTCGAGCTGTGAGCCGTCGCGCAGCGTCGTGTCGTAGATCTCGACGGCTTCGGGCTGCGTAGGTAGGCGATCTACTGGTACGGGTACCGCGGCCGACTCACCCATCGCAGTACTCGTTCCAGTCCGAGTACCGCTCGACCTCACCGCGCACGGTCGCGAAGAACAGCTCCTGCACCTTGCGGGTGATCGCGCCGGGCTCGCCCAGCTCGCGGTCGTCGACCGAGCGGATGGGCACGATCTCGGCCGCGGTGCCCGACAGGAACGCCTCCTCGGCCGTGTAGAGGTCGCTGCGGACGATGTTCTCGGTGCGGTAGTCGATGCCGAGGTCGGCCGCGATGGTGCGGACCGAGTCCTGCGTGATGCCGATGAGCGCGCCGGCTGACGTGGGCGGCGTGATGATCGTGCCGTCGCGAACGATGAAGATGTTCTCGCCGGTGCACTCGCTCACGTAGCCCTGGGGAGAGAGCAGGATGGCCTCGTCGTAGCCCGCCTTCAGCGCCTCGAGCTTGGCCATCGAGGAGTTGATGTACATGCCGGTGCCCTTGGCGGCCGGCGGCATGGCGTTGACGCCGTGGCGCTGCCACGAGCTGATCTTCATGCGCACGCCGTGCTTGATGCCCTCGTCGCCCAGATAGGAGCCCCACGGCCACACCGCGATCGAGACGTTGACCGGGCACGGCATCGGGTTGAGTCCCATCTCGCCGTAGCCGAGGTAGACGATCGGGCGGATGTAGCACTCCGGCAGCCCGTTCTCGCGCACGGTGAGCTTGGTGGCGTCGATGATCGCCTCCCGCGAGAACGGGATGTCGATGGCGAAGATCTTGGCGCTGTCGAACAGGCGCTTGATGTGGTCCGTGAGGCGGAACACCGCCGGGCCCCGCTTGGTCGCGTAGGCCCGGATGCCCTCGAACACGCCGCAGCCGTAGTGCAGCGAGTGGGTGAGGATGTGGATCTTGGCGTCGTCCCAGGCGACGAGCTCGCCGTCCATCCAGATCTTGTCGCTCTTCGTCAACGGCATCGGTGTCTCCTCAGATCCTTCCGGCGACGGCGTCGCCGATCTCGATGGTGGAACCAGTGAGCGCCGAGGGGTCGGCGCAGGCCTTGCGGATGCGATGGGCGGCGTCGGCCTCGCCCAGGAACTCGAGCATCATCGCCGCCGAGAGGATGGCGGCCACCGGGTTGGCGGTGCCCGTGCCGACGATGTCGGGGGCCGAGCCGTGTACCGGCTCGAACATCGACGGCCCGCTGCGATCGGGGTTGAGGTTGCCCGACGCCGCGAACCCGATGCCGCCGGCGACGGCGCCGGCCAGGTCGGTGAGGATGTCGCCGAACAGGTTGTCGGTGACGATCACGTCGAAGCGGTGGGGCCGCTCGACGAGGTGGATGCAGGCGGCGTCGACGTGGTTGTAGTCGGTGGTCACCTCGGGGTGGTCGGTGGCCACGGCGTCGAAGGTGCGCTGCCACAGGTCGCCGGCGTAGGTCATGACATTGGTCTTGTGCACCAGGGTGAGGTGGCGCTGCGGCCGGGACTCGGCGAGGGCGAAGGCGTAGCGGACGCAGCGCTCGACCCCGAAGCGGGTGTTGACCGAGCCCTGGGTGGCGACCTCGTGGGGCGTGCCCTTGCGCAGGAAGCCGCCCTCACCCGCAT
>DASXAI010000538.1:0-4833 GCA_036406775.1 Acidimicrobiales bacterium | reverse complement strand
GACGATCGCGTCCGGCCGCCGGCGTCGGAACTGCGGGGCGGCTTCGGCGGTGGGCGGTGGAGCTCGGCCGGCATGCCGCTCGAGAAGTCGATGAACTTCGGCGCGTCGACGGCCCGGCTGTTCCGACGCATGGGCTCGGAGCGGGTCCGGATCGTTTTTGTGGTGGGCCTCGCCCTCGTGAGCGTGACGATGGTGGTGCTCGGGCCGAAGATCCTCGGTCACGCCACCGACATCATCGTGCAGGGCGTCACCAGTGGCCGGGGCATCGACTTCACCGCGCTCTACCAGACGTTGGCGCTGGCCGCCGGTCTGTACGTGGCGTCCTCAGTGCTGGCGTGGCTGCAGGCATGGACCCTCGCCGGCGTGGTGCAGCGCACGATGTACCACCTCCGCGGCGAGGTCGAGGCCAAGTTGAACCGGCTGCCGTTGAGCTACATCGACCGCCAGGCCCGGGGCGATCTGCTGAGCCGCGTCACCAACGACATCGACAACCTCGCGCAGAGCCTGCAGCAGACGCTGAGCCAGCTCTTGCAGTCGGCGCTCACGATCATCGGTGTCGTGATCCTGATGATCATCATCTCGCCGCTGCTGTCGCTGATCGCGGTGGTGATGGTGCCGCTGTCGCTCTACATCATCAAGTCGATCGCCAGGCGAGCGCAGCCCAAGTTCGTGGCCCAGTGGCGGCACACCGGCACCCTGAACGCGCAAGTGGAAGAGACGTTCACGGGCCACGCCCTGGTGAAGGCGTTCGGTCGTCAGCGCGAAGTCGAAGCCCAGTTCGCCGAGACGAACGAGGAGCTCTACGACGCGTCCTTCGGCGCGCAGTTCGCGTCCGGGATCATCCAGCCGGCCATGATGTTCATCGGCAACCTGAACTTCGTGCTCATCGCGGTGGTGGGCGGCCTGCGGGTCTCGGCCGGCGCCATGACGATCGGCGACATCCAAGCCTTCATCCAGTACTCCCGCTTGTTCACGCAGCCACTCACCCAGGTGGCGTCGATGGCCAACGTGCTGCAGTCGGGCATCGCCTCGGCCGAGCGGATCTTCGAACTGCTCGACGCGCCCGAGCAGTCACCCGACGTCGAGCCGCCGGCCGAGGTGGTCGAGCCCCGTGGCCGGGTCGAGTTCGAGCACGTGGCGTTCTCGTACAACAAGAACATTCCGCTCATCAAGGACCTGTCGCTCGTGGCCGACCCGGGAAGCACGGTGGCCATTGTGGGGCCCACGGGCGCCGGCAAGACCACGCTCGTGAACCTGATCATGCGGTTCTACGAGCTCGACGGCGGCCGCATCACGCTCGACGGCGAGGACATCGCCCAGATGCGCCGGCGCGACCTGCGCTCCGCTATCGGCATGGTGCTCCAGGACACGTGGCTGTTCGGCGGCACGATCCACGACAACATCGCCTACGGCAACCCGAACGCCACCGAGGAGCAGATCCTGGAGGCCGCCCGCGCCGCCTACGTCGACCGCTTCGTGCACTCGCTCCCCGACGGCTACCACACCATCGTCGACGACGAGGGTGGTCGCATCAGCGCCGGTGAGAAGCAGCTCATCACCATCGCGCGGGCGTTCCTGGCCGACCCCGCCATCCTCATCCTCGACGAGGCCACCAGCTCGGTCGACACCCGCACCGAGGTGCTCATCCAGGAGGCGATGGCCAACCTCCGCGCCTCGCGCACCAGCTTCGTGATCGCCCACCGGCTGTCCACCATCCGCGACGCCGACGTGATCCTGGTGATGGACGCCGGGCAGATCGTGGAGCAGGGCTCGCACGACCAGCTGCTGGCCGCCGGCGGCGCCTACGCCACGCTGTACAACGCCCAGTTCGCCGGGGCCGCCGTCGACCTCGACGCCGAGGTCGCCTGACCCCTCCACCACCATCCCGCCGAAGTGACGGAAATCGACACTATGTGTGCAAAACCGTCACATCGGCGGAGTGGGACTCAGCGTTTGGCGGCGCGGAAGCCGTCGGCCTCGGCCTCCTCGGCGTTGACGTAGCACCGGTCGGGTGAGGTGCGGTCGTAGGCCAGCATCCCCGGGAGGTGGTAGATCCCCGACGCCAGCTTCACCTTCACCGGGAAGCCGGGCGGGCACGCCTTCTCCACGGGGTCGGTCCAGCGGGCCGACGGCGGCCGGACCTCGACGGTGACGGTGTTGGCGTAGGCGCGGGCCGGGACCGCCTCGGGGTCGTCGAACGGCGGCCAGACGGGGCGGACGGCGGGCTCGGGTCCGAGGCCGCGCCGCTTCACCAGGTACAACACGGCAGCACCGAGACCAATGAGAACGAGGAGGCGTACCAGCCAACGCATCCCAGTCGACCCTAGCCCGTCGGGCGTCGATCGCCGTGTGCCTCGGCTGACGTCGCCGACGTGACGGAAATGCACCCAGGAGGTGCAAAACCGTCACATCGGCGGGGGGCGAACGTCAGGCGCCCTGGCGGTGGCGTTCGTGGGCGCAGAGCACGGCCCGCAGTGAGGCCGTGAGGATGTTCTGGTCGGTGCCGACGCCCCAGCGGGGCGTGCCCGTCTCGTCGACCGTCTCCACGTAGGCGACGGCGGCGGCGTCGGCGCCGGCGCCGATGGCGTGCTCGGCGTAGTCGACCACGTCGAGCGAGGCGCCGAGGCCGTCGCGCAGCGCGTGCACGAAGGCGTCGATGGGCCCGGTGCCGTCGCCGGACACCGTGACGTGGTCGCCGTCGACCACGAGTTGGGCCGTGATGCGGGTGACGTCGCCGCCGGCGCTGGTCGACAACTCGTGCGACACCACCTTCGCGCTCGGATCGACCGGCAGATACTCCGTCTGGAACGCCGCCCACATCGCCGTCGGGCTGATCTCCGTGCCAGAGTCCTCGGTGATGGCCTGGATCGTCTTGGAGAACTCGATCTGCAGGCGCCGAGGCAGGTCGAAGCCGTGCTCGGCCTTCATGATGTAGGCGACGCCGCCCTTGCCCGACTGGCTGTTGACCCGGATGACGGCCTCGTAGCTCCGACCGACGTGCTTCGGATCGATCGGCAGGTACGGAACCTCCCACGTGTCGTAGTCACGGGGCAGGGCGTCCATGCCCTTCTTGATGGCGTCCTGGTGCGAACCCGAGAACGCCGTGTACACGAGGTCGCCGACGTACGGGTGACGCGGGTGTACCGGCAGCCGGTTGCAGTACTCGGCCACGCGCCGGAGGGCGTCGATGTCGTTGATGTCGAGCCCCGGGTCGACGCCTTGGCTGAACAGGTTCATCGCCAGGGTCACCACGTCGACGTTGCCGGTGCGCTCGCCGTTGCCGAACAGCGTGCCCTCGACGCGGTCGGCGCCCGCCATCACACCCAACTCGGCGGCGGCCACGGCGCAGCCCCGGTCGTTGTGGGGATGCAGCGACAGCACGATGCGGTCGCGGTGGGCGACGTGGCGGTGGAAGTACTCGATGACGTCGGCATAGATGTTCGGCGTGTACATCTCCACCGTGGCCGGCAGGTTGAGGATCAGCTTGCGGTCGTCGGTCGGCTCGATGACATCGGTGACGGCGTCGCAGATCTCCACCGCGTAGTCGATCTCGGTGCCAGTGAAGCTCTCCGGGCTGTACTCGTAGAAGACCTCGGTGTCGGGCACCGTCTCCTCGAGCTTGCGGCACAGCCGGGCCGCCGACGTGGCGATGTCGGTGATGCCGTCCTTGTCGAGGCCGAAGACGACGCGGCGCTGCAGCACCGACGTCGAGTTGTAGAAGTGCACGATGGCCTTGGGCGCGCCCTTGATGCACTCGTAGGTGCGCTCGATCAGCTCCGGCCGGCACTGGGTGAGGACCTGGATCGTGACGTCGTCGGGGATCAGGTCCTCCTCGATCAGGATCCGCACGAAGTCGAAGTCGGGCTGGCTCGCCGACGGGAACCCGACCTCGATCTCCTTGAAACCCATCGTCGCCACGGCCTCGAACATCCGCCGCTTGCGTACGGGATCCATCGGGTCGATCAAGGCCTGGTTGCCGTCCCGGAGGTCGACGGAGCACCAGGTGGGCGCCCGTTCGATGCGCCGGTTGGGCCACTGGCGGTCGGGGATCGAGACGGGCAGCGGGATGAACGGCGTGTACTTCTCGAACGGCATCTTCTTGGGGGTGGCATTGGGCGGCGGCATCGCTGTCTCCTGGGTGCTGGTCGGGCGGAAAAAGCAAGAACCTCCTGAGCCGCTCGGGCGCAGGAGGTTCGGCGAGTGCCTATGGGCACTCGCCTAGGTGAGAAGGAGGAGGCCGAACTGTGCGGTCATTGGGACACAGCGTACACGAGAAGGTCGAGCCGCACGAAGGTCATATCGAAGGTTCCGTCGGCCCGGCGCAACTCGTCCACTCTCGCCTCCACCGCCGCCGCGAGCTCCTCGCCGTCGCCGTAGGCCTGGTAGCACTGGCTCCGGAGCCAGCCGAGCAGGCCGGCCCGGTCGAACGGACGGCGCTGGGCCACCGTCCGGACCCAGCCGTCGGCGCCAGGGCGGAAGCCGGCTGCGTCCACCAGCTCGAGGGCGGCGCCGGCGGGCAGGAAGTTCCACGGCGCCGTGGGGCCGCCGAGGCCGGCCGAGACCTCGTCGAGCAGCGCCTGCATGGTCGCCACGTTGTCGCCGCCGCCGCACTCGATCCGCAGCCAGCCGCCGGCGTCCAGCACCGAGTGGACGGCGGCCAGGACGCCGGGCCAGTCGGCTCGCGGCACCCAGTGCAGGGCGGCGCGGGAGTAGACGCCGTCGAACCGCTCGCCCGCGACCAGGTCACCGAGCCGTTGGGCCGGCCCGAGGACGAACGACTGGTTGGCGACGGCGCGAGCCGAGGCGCCCTCGATCATGCTGGCCGAACCGTCG
>DASXAI010000537.1:0-3678 GCA_036406775.1 Acidimicrobiales bacterium | reverse complement strand
CCTTCGGTGACGCCGAGGTACTTCTTGTACACCAGGTCGTTGTCTTCACCGAGCGCGGGTCCCGTGCGCCACACGCGGCCCGGTCGGTTGAGCAGCTTCGGTATCACCGCCTGCATGCGGACAGGGCCAAGGTCCGGGTCGTCGACGGTGACGATGTCGTCGCGCTCGCGGTACGTCTGGTCCTCGAGGATGTCGACGACCGAGTAGATCCTCGAGGCGACGACGTCGCACGCCTTCATCTCGGCGAGGCACTGCTCGATGTCGCGCGCTCCCACCCATTCGCGCAGGCCGTCGTCGAGCTCCCGTCGCCGGTCGAACTGCTGCTCGGAGGTGAGGAACTCATCGGCGGGCAGGCCGAGCAGGACCGCGACGTTCGTGACCGAACGCGGCGTCGCGGAGGTCACCGTGACCCACTGGTTGTCGGCGGTGAGGTAGGTGTTGACGACGACGCCCGGAGCGATCGAGAGCTGGTTGCCAGCACGCACCGGCACCATGCCGACCTGATCGAAGGCGATCACCTGCCACTCGACGAGGCGGAACAGCGTCTCGAACAGCGCGAGGTCGATCCACTCCCCTGCGAAGTCCGGCTCGTTGCGGCGGTAGAGGGCGGCGCTGATGGCGTAGGCGCCCATGAGCGCGGTCACGGAGTCACCGTGCGAGAAGCCGGTGTGCACCGGCGGCCCGTCGGGGAAGCCGGTGACGAACACGGCACCGCTCATCGCCTCGCCGACCTTGCCGAACCCAGGATCGTCGCGGTTCGTCGTGTTCGCCCCGTGGCCGGACACCTGGAGCATGATCAGGTTCGGGTTCACTGCGTGCAGGGCGTCCCACGTGAGGCCCCACCGTTCCAGCGTGCCCACCCTGAAGTTGGCGATCACGACATCGGCCCAGCCGGCCAGCCGTCGGGCGACGGCCTGGCCTTCGGCGCAACGGAGGTCGAGCGTCACCGAGCGCTTGTTGCGACCCGACACCTTCCACCACAGGTGCACGTCGTTCTTGCGCGGCCCCATGCCTCGGCAGGGGTCACCTTGTCCGGGCGCCTCGACGTGGACGACCTCGGCGCCGAGATCGGCCAGGAGAGTGCCGGCCATCGGGCCGGCGATGATCTGCGCGAACTCGACGACCTTCAGTCCATCGAAGTTCGACGGACTCGGCGTGGCGGATTGCATGTTGACCTCCACTCGTCGATCGAGGACCCGTTCCGCTGGTGACCCGGCCGACCGCGCGATCGGCATCCACTCTTGTCGCCGAGACAAGACGTATTATAGGCAGAGATTATGTCCTGGCGCCGGGATCGTCCACTTCTCGGATCCTGATGGCAGCGAGCTTCGCACGCATCCGGAGCGCCTTCCGGTAGTCGTGCACGAGGATCGTGCGGCCCGATGGGAGGGTGACGGCAGGATCGCCCGCGGCAACCGCGGCTTCGTAGAGGCCGATGACCTCGTCGGCCGCATCGGCGTCAGCCTTGGACGGGGTGAAGACGTCGTTGATGACCGGCACGTGCGGCGGATAGAAGGTGTAACCCATGTTGTACCCGAGGTGACGGGAAGCTTCCGACTGCCGTCGCACCTCGTCGAGGTCGCGGAGGTCAGCGGGGAAGGCCATGTCGCCGATCAACCGGCCGAAGGCCGCGCCGGCCAAAGCGACCTGCACCTTGGGGCCGAGGAACAGCGCATTCAGCTGACCGTCCGAGCCGTACAGGGGGACCCCCATGTCGACGCTCAGGTCGCCCACGCCGATCCCGACCGACACCACCTTGTCGATCGAAGCGATCCGTGCCACCTCGAGGACGGCCCGCGCGCTCTCGATCGGCGCGAAGAGGTCGGGGTCGGCCCCGCCGGCGCGAAAGAGCTCTTGGACCTCGACGACATCCTCGGGGGTCTCGAGCTTCGGGTAGGCGACGCAGGTGACGCCGGCCTCGGCCAGGGCAGCGATGTCGTCGCGGCCCCAGGGCGTCGACAGGTGGTTGACGCGGGCCACAACGAGGCGGCCACCGAAGTACTCGGGTCGCTGCACGTACTCCACCACCCGCGCCCGCGCCGCCTCCTTGAGACCGGGCGGCACGCTGTCCTCCATGTCGACCAGGAAGCCGTCGGCGCGGATGTCGGGGATCTTGGCCCACTTCCGGTCGTCCATGATCGGCGTCTCGATGACACTCCGCACGCCCAGGTATCGGCCGTCGTTCGAGACCGCCACGTCACGCCTCGTCGAAGCGGCGGACGCCCTCGACGGTCGATTGGAACGCCTGGGGGACCATGGTGAAGACGTCGTCGAGGTCCCAGGGGCCGTCCGAGACGATCTGGCGGTGGATCTCCGGGTTGCTCCAGAGGCTGATCCGGTACTCCTGCGCGCCGATGATCCGACCGTTGAGCCAGCCTGACTCCTTGCTGGCCAGATAGGCGACCGCGGGTGCGATGTTGTCCGGCGAGTTGACCTTCGGATCGCCCGAGGCCGCACCAGGACCGGCGCGGTAGGTCGCCAGGAGCTCCGGCGGGATGGTGTCGGCCATCCTCGTGCTGGCGGCCGGGGAGATGCAGTTGGCCGTGGCGCCGTAGCGGCCGAGGGCGTTGGCGCAGGACCAGGTGAAACCGATGATCCCCATCTTCGCCGCGGCGTAGTTGGGACCGGTCGGCCGGCCGTTCAGCCCGGCGATGGAGGTGAAGTTGATGAGCCGGTAATCGCCCTTGCGCTCCTGGCGCCAGTGGGCGGACACGAACCTGGTCGTGTTGAAGCACCCCTTGAGGTGCACTGCGATCACCGTGTCCCACTCCTCCTCGGACATGTTGAAGATCATGCGGTCTCGCAGGATCCCAGCGGCGTTGATGAGTACGTCGACACCGCCGAACATGTCCACCGCCTCGCTGACGAGTCGCTCGGCGTCCTCGAAGCTCGAGACGTCGACCGGAGCGGCCACCGCGACGCCACCGGCCGCTTCGATCTCGTTGACCACGGCCTCTGCCGGCCCCGGATCACGGCCGGAGCCATCGATCGCGACACCGAGGTCGGCCACGACCACCGAAGCACCTTCCGCGGCGAGCAGTCTGGCCACCGAGGCACCAATGCCGCGCCCGGCGCCCGTGACGATGGCGGTCCTCCCGTCGAGCCGACCCATTCGGCACCTCCGTCTTCCGAATCTAGAGCAATGATTCGCCAGGATAGGAACAGGCGGCGATCGCTGCAAGCGTGCCGCATCCGAGCAGCGCCGGCGGCGAGCGGGCGTCAGCCCCAGGTCACGGGCTCGTCGAGCACGCCAGGGTGCCGGGCCTTGGCCGACGCGACCCACTTCGCCATGTGCTGGCGCATGAGCTCCTCCGTGAGGTCCCCGTCGCCGTCGATGATGGCTCGCGCGATCGTCGCGTGGTCGTCCTCGATCCGGTCCCACTCGAGCAACGGTTTGACGCCTCGGCCGCGGTCGAGCAGCACGTGCTGCAGCGAGCGGGCCAGCAGTTGGAGCACCAGGTTGTTGCACATCCCCATCAGCAGCGCGTGGAACTCGGCGGCCGTGTCGACCGTGCGTGCCTCGGACGTGACCGGGTCGCGCTGGGGACGGTCGTCCACGTACCTGCGCAAGGCTTCGTGTTGGGTGGCATCGCTCTGCTCGGCCACCATGCGGGCGATGGCCGGTTCGATGACCAGGCGGGCGTCGACGATGTCCTGATACGTCCCCCCGGCGAGGTT
>DASXAI010000536.1:0-2072 GCA_036406775.1 Acidimicrobiales bacterium | reverse complement strand
CGAGCGCTTCGACCCTCGACTTGAGAGGCTGCCCCACCTTGTTCTTGGGCACGAGCGCCAGCTTGCCCTTGGTGTACTTCGGGATGGCCACGATGATCAGGCCGAGATACAGGGGACACGTGAGGCTGTATGAGCGATTGTCGTTCCCGCCGATGTCGATCGCGCGATAGCCGCGGTCGAGATCTCCCAGCTCGATGGCCGTCACGACGTCGAATTTCGGGCGCGAGGGGTCGTATCGG
Organism: Acidimicrobiales bacterium; assembly: GCA_036406775.1. Lineage (GTDB taxonomy): Bacteria > Actinomycetota > Acidimicrobiia > Acidimicrobiales > Ilumatobacteraceae > DASXAI01. The sequence continues at coordinate 1,833 of DASXAI010000536.1, read as the reverse complement.
AACCTCATGCCAGACGCCCGTGGGAAGTACTCGCCGGGGTGGGCCGGGCTATCCACGAGGAAAAACTCGACCAGATTCTTCAGCTCCGGGCCTGTGAAGTGGGCCGTCACGAGCGCGCTGCCGGCCGTGGGATCCACGATACCGGCGCCGAGAGGCGCCACGGCGAACACGTCGTACACCGTCTGCACCCCCGACTTCCCCCGGGTGAAACCGGCCCGCATCAGGCCGTTGGCGGTGAAGCCGATGTCAGCGTTCGTGGCGTGTCTGAAGGCGTCGGTGACGAGATTGGCGAGGATAGTGCTGGCCGCGATGTCGGTGAATGTGTTGGGCACGTCCCGGGGCACCACCGCCAGCGGCTGATCGATGCTGTACCCGCGCGACGCGAACACGGCGGCGGTGACCCCCTTCTTGAGCTTGTCGATCTCGGCCGCGGTGGCCCGGTCGCCGGCAATGCTGTCGTCGATCGGATAGAGCCGGTACGAGTCGACCTTCAGCTTGTCGCCGTCTACGGTGACCACCAGCTCGCCCAGGTTCTGTCCTTCCTTGCCGGTCTGGACTACGGGCGTGCGGCCGTTGACGACGATCGGCTCTTGCAGCGCGGTGTGGCTGTGGCCGCCGACCACCACGTCGATGCCCGGCACCGCCCGGGCCAGGCGCACGTCGTCGCCGTCGGTGTAACGGCCGTCCTTGTCTTTCTCCACGCCGCCGTGGCTGAGCGCGATGACCACGTCCACCTTCTCGGTCTTGCGGAGGACCTTCACGATCTCCTGGGCGGTCTCGATGGCGTCGGAGAACGTCACGGCACCCGCCCCGCCCGTGTAGTGCTGCGCCTCCTTGCCGAGCAGACCGATGAGACCGAATCGGATCCCGCCACGCTCGATCACCAGGTGGCGGCGGAGTACCCCAGCCTTCGCCAGGCGCTGGAGATCGCTCAGCGTTGCGTCCGTCGCCGAGATGTTGGAGTTCGAGGCGAGTACAGCCGGCACCCGTCCGGCCTTGGCGGCCACGCCGATCGCCTTGCCCAGGCCGTCGGGCCCGAGGTCGAACTCGTGATTGCCGAAGGTGGTGGCGTCGTAACCCATCCCGGACATGAGCCGCAGCTCGCCGCCGATCTCACGGCTGGCGGCGCCGAACGGCGTCCCCATGCTGAAATCGCCCGCGTCGAGCACCAGCACCGGCCCCTGACCCTTGCGCGCCGCCTTTCTCTTCGCGATCAGAGCGGCCAGGCGTGCATACCCACCCCGGGTCGCGTCGTCGTTGACCGTCAACGGCGTGTAGTCCGCCGCCGGGCCCATCCCGACAAAAGCCGAGTGCATGTCGTTGGTGTGCAGGATGGTGAAGGTGTTCTTCCCGTCCGCTGCCGCGGCGACGTCTCCAGACAGGACGATCGTGGCACCCGCGGCCGCTGCCCCGGCCAGGAACTCGCGCCGGGAAACTGGTTCATGTGACATGAGCCAAGCTCTCCTCAGTTGGCACCCTTGTGGGACGTGGTCACCGCTTCCATCACGCGGTCGAGACTGAAGCTGCCGGGCTTCATGCGCGGCGGGAATTCGCGGAAGCTCTGCAGCCACTGGCCGACGAAGGCACTGGCGGGCGCCAGTGCGAACATGCGTGCACTCGCCCATATCGGGTGACCGACGGACTCATCCGAGGCGCGCTCGAACGGATCCATGCGAAGGTTGGTGACCAGCGGCCAGCGCAGCTCCTCGAACGGGGACTCCCAGACCTTGATGCCCACGGAGTTCTGCCGCAGGAAGGAGATTTTCCAGTTGTCGTAGCGGAGCGCGGCGACGCTGCCGCCGTCGGTCCAGTAGATGAACTCGTGACGAGGCG
>DASXAI010000535.1:0-3444 GCA_036406775.1 Acidimicrobiales bacterium | reverse complement strand
GCCGCCGGATCGGCCGGTCGACCGGCCACGTAGCTGACGGCGCCGTACCCCGACAGCCCGTCGACGGAGACCCACGCGAAGCCTTCGCGCCAGTCCTCGGAGGCGGTGCGGACCCGGATGGGTGTCATGGCGAAGCGGCCGGCCGAGACGACGTCGGGGTCCGCTCGCAGGGCGTCGAGCTCGGCGCGCTGCTCGTAGCGGTCGCACGGCGACAGGTCGCGACTCTGGACGTCGACGCCGGGCGGGCAGTACTCGGCGAAGCCTTCGGGAGGGTCGAGGCGGGCCACGTACGTCGCCACCGCCGAAGACGTGTCACGGGCGATCATCGCCAGCGCCAGCACCAGCCCACCGCCCGCGGCCGCCACGACACCGAGGGCGACGGCGGCTCGCCAGCGCTGGCGGAGAAGGACACGCGCCCGCAGACTCGCGGCGTCGTTCACCTTCCCCCCTCCACCACACCAGCGTACGAGGTGGGCTTCGGCGCCGGGAAGGGCAGTAGCACGACGCGAGGGTGTGGCTGCCACCCCCCGCCGCCGCGAGTCATCACCCTTGCCCGGACGCGTCCGAAATGGGTCAACTAGGCGTCGTGGGGGACGAGAGCATCAGCGTGTTGGTCGCGGACGACAGCCTGATCATCCGCGAAGGCGTCAGGGCGATGTTGGCCGCGGAGGACGGCGTGGACGTCGTCGGTGTCGCCGTCGACTACGAAACGCTGGTGGCCGCGGCCGATCTGTACGAACCCCAGGTGATCGTCTCCGACATCCGGATGCCTCCGAACTTCCAGCGCGAGGGCATCGACGCGTGCAAGGAGATCCGTCACCGTCATCCCGGCACCGGGGTCGTCATCCTGTCCCAGTACGACGATCCCGACTACGCCATCTCCCTCCTGTCGGAGGGCGCCGCCGGCTACGCCTACTTGCTGAAGGACCGGATCGCCGAAGGCGACCAGCTCGCCCACGCCGTTCGCCAGGTGGCCACCGGCGGCTCGATGCTCGATCCGGCTATCGTGACCGCCCTCGTACATCCTGTGCGGGGCGCCGACGGCCTGTCGTCGGAGGACGAGGCCTTGTTGGCCATGGTGGCGGAAGGAAAACCGATCAAGGCCATCGCGGCGACGCGCGGCACGACGCCGGCGGCGGTGTCCGACGACGTGGAGCGGGTGTTCGTCACGATCGCCAAGGGCGTCACCGACGGCGACGGCCAGGCGCTGCGCCGGCTGCGCCGCCTCCACGAGGCCATCGTCGAGCGGGAGGAGCAGGGCGAGACCTTGAGCCGCCTGCTGCCGGGCGGTGTCGCCGAGCGGCTCATCCAGGGCGGCAGGGGCATCGGTGAGGCCGAGCGACTCGACGTCACGATCCTCATGTCGGACATCCGCGGCTACTCCCGGATCGCCGAGCATGCCGACCCGACCGCGCTCGCCCAGCAGCTCAACCGCCACCGCGCCGAGATGAACCGGGCGATCCTGAGCGAGGGCGGCACCGTCATGCAGTACGTGGGCGATGCGGTGATGGCAGTGTTCGGAGCGCCGGCGCCTCAGCCGGACCACGCCGATCGATCACTGGCGGCCGCCATCGCCATGCACGCCGCCCAGGCGACGGTCAACGACGAATGGGACCTCGCAGGCCTGCCGGCGTTCGGGCTCGGCATCGGGCTCTCGACCGGCGAGGTGGCGGCGGCACTGCTCGGCTCGGAAGAGCGCCTCGAGTACACCGTCGTCGGCGACGCCGTGAATCTCGCGCAGCGGCTGCAGCAACTGGGCGCGCCGGGCCAGACGGTGCTGAGTGAGACGACGTGGGCCGCGCTCAGCGGGCGTCCGGACGGCGCGGAGCGCCTCGAGCCGCAACTCGTCAAGGGCCGCGACAGCGCGGTGGCGCCGTACCGGATCGGACCCCCGCTGCCGCTGCTGAGGAGCGTCGTCCAGTGAACACGCCCCCGCTCGTCGTCCAGCTCCGCGGCGTCTATCGCACCTTCGAGCGAGACACGGCCCCCGTCCGGGCGCTGCGCGGCGCCGATCTCGACGTGGCGGCAGGTGAGTTCGTCGCCGTGATGGGCCCGTCGGGCTGCGGGAAGAGCACGCTGCTGAACGTCATCGCCGGACTCGACCGGCCGGATGAGGGTGACATCGACGTGGCCGGCCTCGACCTGACGAAGATGGATGAGAACGCACTCGCCGTCATGCGCCGCTCGCACGTCGGCATCGTCTTCCAGTTCTTCAACCTGCTCGAGAGCATGACCGTGTTGGAGAACGTCGTGATGCCGGCCCTGATCGCGGGCGAGAAGCGCAAGCCGGCCGAGGCCCGCGCCCGTGACCTGCTCGACCTCCTCGGCCTCGGCGACAAATCCAAGCAGGCGCCGGCGACCCTTTCCGGGGGCCAGCGTCAGCGTCTGGCCATCGCTCGGGCGCTCGCCAACGAGCCGACGCTCGTGCTGGCCGACGAGCCGACCGGTGCGCTCGACAGCGACGGTGGCAACGAGGTGCTCGAACTGTTCCGTCGCCTCCACGCGGGCGGCCAGACGATTCTGCTCGTGACCCACGACCACGCCGTCGCCGATGCCGCGCAGCGCGTGGTCCGCATGAAGGACGGCCGGGTCGTGGACCAAGGTGGCCCGGCGCCCGGGCCTGACGACGCGCCGCAGTTCGCGGCGTCGGCCTGACGGGATCACGTTGGCGGCCGTCGGGTTCGAGGCGCAGGCGTCGGTGCGCGCCAGCCAGAGGACGAGGCCCGAACGGGCACGTGGCCGCTGGATGCTGGCGACCGTCCCGGCCGTCACGCTGGCGATCGTCGCCGCTCTGCTGACCGACGCGCCGTCGGCCATCGAGATCGTCGGTTCGGTACTGATCGTCGCGTGGGCCGTCGCCGGCGCCGTCTTGGTGACGCGTCGCCCGACGGAGCGCTTCGGTGTCCTCGTGCTCGCCGGGGCGACCATCGCCGGTATCGGCGCGCTCTGCGGCGCCGTCGACCAACGCTCGGCGCCGGTAGGCGCGGCGGGTGTGGCCGTCGACCTCGGGGTACGCCTGGCGGCCACCCTGCTCCCCGCCGTCGCGTTCCATCTGCTGCTGTCGCTGCCCGACGGAGTGCTGGCCACGCGAGGACGCCGGCGCGCTATGGCCGCGGCCTATCTCCTCGCCATCGTTGTCGGCGTTGTGCTGATGACCGACCGCGACCACGTCACCGTCTGGCCGATCGTGCTGCTGTGGCTCGTGGCGTTGCTAGCGGGCCTGGCCGCCGCCCACAGCCGGTATCGCGCCGCGGGCGCCCGCGACCGCCACCGGATGCAATGGGTCGGCTGGGCCCTGGCCGTCGGCGCCGAAGCCGTTCTCGTCGTGGTGGCTCTTCATGCCCTCACCGGCCGTCCTGCCGACCTGGCGGCGTGGGCGGTTGCTGTCACCGGCGTCGTCCCCGTCGCCCTCATCGCCAGCACGACGACCCGGGCCGTCAACCG